>CAZIHN010000031.1:0-16165 GCA_964538845.1 uncultured Nitrosopumilaceae archaeon
TCAACATATAGTAGACCAAATTGTGGCATCATTGTCACAGATAAAAGGTGGTCAAACTAGTAAATGAGTACAGAATCCACTATTCCAGCTGAAATTATACAAATTGTAGGTAGAACAGGCATAGCAGGCGAAGTCATACAGGTGCGTGTCAAGATACTTGATGGCAAAGACAGGGGAAGAATCCTAACTAGAAATGTCAAAGGTTCTGTCAGAATGTCTGATGTTCTTATGTTAAGGGAGACAGAACGTGAAGCGAGAAAAATAAAGTGATAAGAAATTGAGTGTTCTTGTTAAACCTTGTAGCTTTTGTAATAGACCTGTTGCAAAAGGTTCCGGTACAATGCTTGTTAAAAACGATGGTACAGTATTTTGGTTCTGTTCTTCAAAATGCAAGAAGAACATGCTTGTTCTTAAACGCGACCCTAGAAGACTCAAGTGGACTAAAAAATACGTAAAGGGCGGAATCAAGGTCAAAAAATAAAATGTCTGAACAAACACTATTTATCGTAAAACCTGATGGTGTAGATAGAAGATTAGTAGGTGATATCATTTCTAGATTTGAACATAAGGGATTTAATATTATGAAATTGAAAATGTTTACTTTTACAAAACAAATGGCTGAGGAATTCTATTCAGTCCATGTCTCCAAGCCTTTCTTTGGAGAATTAGTTTCTTTTATAACATCAGGTAAGGTGGTCGCAGCCGTAATTGAAGGAAATAATGCTATAGCTACAACAAGACTGATGATAGGTTCCACCAAGTCGTATGAAGCAACTCCAGGAACAATCAGAGGAGACTTTGGGCTTGGCATATCTGATAACATAATTCATGCATCGGATTCTAAGGAAAGTTTTGAAAAAGAAGTTGCCGTGGTTTTCAAGTGAAAGCGGTTGCAAATACGTCAACCCATTGTAGCAGTTCTAGGTCATGTGGATTCAGGTAAGACTTCATTATTAGATAAAATTAGAGGCACTGGTGTTCAATCTCGTGAAGCTGGAGGGATTACGCAACATATCGGAGCAAGCTTTCTGCCTACAGATACATTGAAGAAAATATGCGGTCCTCTTTTTGCAACAATGAGCGGGGAAAATAAAGAGATACCTGGTTTACTAGTAATTGATACTCCCGGGCACGAAATCTTTACAAATCTTAGAGCAAGAGGAGGCTCTGCAGCTGATATAGCTATTTTGGTAGTAGATGTAAATCGGGGATTTCAACCACAGACAAATGAGAGTCTAAAAATCTTGCAGAATAGAAAGGTACCTTTCGTAATTGCTTTGAATAAAATAGATATGGTTTCAGGATGGAAAAAGACAACATCCAAATTCATATCTCAATCAGTTAAGGAACAAGACACTTCAGTTCAGACTGCCCTTGATGAATTCATTTACAATGTGGTTGGAACATTATCAATTCTAGGATATAATTCTGAAGCATTTTACAGAGTTAAAGACTTTACAAAAGAAGTTGCAATTGTTCCTGTAAGTGCAAGGACTGGAGAAGGTATCCCTGAATTGTTAGCTGTCTTAGTTGGGCTAACACAACAATACATGCAGAAGAAACTAGATCAAACCGAAAAATCGACAAGAGGAATTGTTCTTGAGATTAAAGAAGAGGTTGGTCTTGGAATGACAGCAAATATTATCTTAATTGATGGTCATCTCAGAAAAAGTGATACCATTCTAGTTGCAAAAAGAGACTCGGTAATTATTACAAAACCAAAAGCAATACTTCTTCCAAAACCACTTGACGAAATGCGTGATCCAAGAGATAAATTTAGACCTGTAAATGAGGTTGACGCTGCTGCAGGAATAAAGATTGCCTCACCCGATCTAGAGGGAGTTCTTCCAGGAAGTCCAGTTTATGCCACGAACGATGAAGAAAAAATTGAGGAATTTAAGAAATTAATCGAGGCTGAAATGAAGTCCGTTTTCGTCAAAACTGATGCAAAGGGAGTAATTCTAAAATGTGATACAATTGGTTCCCTAGAAGCTATGACTGATATGCTAAAGAGACAAAGCGTTCCGGTGACTATGGCCGATATAGGACCTGTAACTAGGCGTGATGTTATGGAAGCTTTAGCAATAAAAGAACATGATAGACATCTTGGAGTAATCATAGCATTTAATATAAAAATTTTACAAGATGCTGAGGAAGAAGCAGAGGCCAATCACATTAGAATCTTCCACGATCAGGTAATTTACAGTCTTATTGATAACTACCTCAATTGGGTTCATGAGGATACCGCAAATGAAGAAAATGCAATTTTTCAAGAACTTACTCCTTTATGTAAATTTACATTTTTGAAAGGATATGTGTTTAGAAAGAGCAATCCAGCCGTATTTGGAGTAAGAGTTGAAGCGGGTTCACTAAAGCAGAAAACCGCTATTATTAATTCAGATGGGCGAAAGGTTGGTGTTGTACATCAGATCCAAGATAATGGAAAAAACATAGATGTTGCAAAAAAAGGACAGGAGGTTGCTGTTTCAATTCAGAATGTAACTATCGGTAGACAAATATCAGAAGAAGAGACTTTTTTCTCTTTACCTCCATCTCATGAGGCCAAACTATTACTAAAAACTTTTTCCCATAAATTAAGCCCTGAGGAACTTGGTGTTCTGGAAAAAATTATAGAAATTCAAAGAAAAAATAACCCGGCTTATGGATATTAGCTATATTTCTGAGCAAGCATATTAAGACCAGGTTCTCCAACAGCTCCCATGGCTTTATCAACAGGCTTGCCATCCTTAAAGACTATAAAAGTTGGAATTGCATAAACTCCATATCTTTGAGAGATTCCTGGCGCATTGTCTACATTTACTCGCGCAAACCGTATTGATTTGTATTTTTTAGATAGCCTAGCAAAAATAGGTAACATAAATTGGCATGGACCGCACCAAGTGGCCCAAAAATCTACTATTATTGGTGTCTCGCCTACTAGGTATTTATCAAAATTGGCATCTGTAAGCTCTACAATTTCTTCCTTTTGAGAAGTCATTTCGGCCAATTTCTTTTTCATGATCTTTTCCAAATCTTCGTCTGCCAAGTTACCTAAACTAAGAATACGACCCATTTAATAATTTTAACAGTATAAAATTATGACCGCTAATCCTTTATTTTTTAAAAAAATGAGATATTTTGTACATAGATAAATAACTTCAATTCTTGACAAAATTCAGAGTCGTTTTCTTTTTTGTTCTATAGATCAAGAATAAATCGCATCAGCACTGGTTTCTCTTCTCTTATTTCCATAAGGTGATAAGTTGGTGCCTTGATTTCCAATTTGAAGTGATGTTTTTTAAAATTAATTTCTTCTCCGCTAATTGTTGCTAAAAGATGATATCTATCATCTTTTGTTATTACTATATCAAATGTTTTTCCAACAAATCCATCGGTTATAGTAAGTATGATTAATTCCTCAAGCCAGCTATACAGCAAACTCTTTAGATCTACTTCACTCAACTCAATTTTTCTTTTATCATTATTATCAACGCGTTTAATGTCAATCATGGTGTCTACAACGGACTTGGCTGCGTTTTCAAAGGCTTCCTCGAGAGTATTACCAGTTACCTCGACGAAGGCATCTGTTCTATGTTCTAGGTATCGATATGACATAATCTGTTAGGTTTGAAATGTTCTATTAATTCATTCTAACCTTGATTTTTTAAAATGAGAAGGTCTAAATGCATTAGAAAAAGAATGAGTCTTGAAATTGGAACTACCACGCGGTATGCGAGATATAGAACCAAAAGAATCCTCCGCTATCGAATACGTGCGCCAAAAATTCATCGAAACTTCTAAATTATTCGGTTTTCAATTTATGGAACCTTCTACTATTGAACTAATGTCAGTATTAGAAGCAAAGAGTGGTCCATCTATAAAAAATGAGATTTATTACTTCACGGATAAAGGAGACCGTGAGGTTGCTTTACGATTTGATTTTACAATAGGTTTGACTAGGTATGCAATTTCTCAAAAATCTATGAGACTACCAGCAAAGTTCTCAAGCTTTGGTGGAGTGTGGCGTTATGATGAACCACAGAAAGGTAGATACAGATTCTTTCATCAATGGGACATTGAAATTTATGGAGCATCAAGCATTGAGGCTGATGCAGAAATTATAGATTTTACTTCTAGGTATTTGTATAGTCTAGGGCTGAAAGATATTGTAATAGATATTTGCGATAGAGAACTCATAGAGTCATATATCATGAGTGTTTTCAAATTTGATTCTATGAAAGGCGTTGGAGATATACTTAGAGCTGTTGACAAGATCCAAAAAAAGAAAAAAAAAGAGATTATCAAAGAGTATCAAGAAAAGGGTTATTCATTGCCTGAATTAGAACAGGTATTGAAGTTTTCTGAAATAAGGGGACTACCAACAGATATTCAGAAAGAGATTGATGTCAGTAAATTAAAGAATTGGGATAAAATTTCAAAACTGTTTAATATACTCAAAAATCGAGGAGTTGAAAATGTTCGTGTAAACTTTGGAATAGTAAGAGGACTTGATTATTATTCAGGAATAGTTTTTGAAGTATTTGACAACAACTCTGACTTGGGAGCACTAGTCGGTGGCGGGAGATATGACAATTTGACAAAAGCTTTTGGAAATGAACAATTAGCAGCAACAGGTGCAGCTGGAGGAGTTGAAAGAATTGTACTATCTTTGGAAAGACAAAACGTTCCAATCCAAAAAAATGATCCACATGTGTGGGTAGTTTTCGTTAATGAAGAAATGAAAGAAATTGCAATGATGATTACCTCGGAACTTCGTCTCAAAGGAATTGCTACTGATATGGATCTTTTAGGGAGACAATTGAGGAAACAAATGGAACTTGCCTCTAATTCCAAGTACGTAATTATAGTAGGCCCAAAGGAATATTCAGAAAATTCCGTAGTCGTTAGAAAAATGGATGATGGATCTGAAAGGAAAATGAAGATTGATTTTATACTGAGTAATCCAAAATCTAATCTTCAACTCTAAAAGCCTTGGTTAACATTACTAGTTCAGGACCATTAGTGAGGCCACCCACTACCAAAGAATTATTATTTGCCAATATTCCTGATGACAAATATGGGCTTCCACCATTGATGGTTGCCGGTTCAAGATCTACTCCCAAAACTTGTGACATCATTTTGATATCTTCTTCATCAGTAGAAGGATGAATTATTCCTCCATTTGTAGTTGCTACTGCCATTGCACCGGTCTGATGATATCCTGCAATCCTTCTTCTCAATACTTCTACTCCTAAAACATCTTCAACTTTTTTAACGTACTCAGTTGGAATAAGAGGCGACATTATAGCTCCTTTGTCATTTGTACAAATTAGATTGCCAATTGCGTTATGTTTTGTATCCAATATGTCAATGTTAAGTCCTGTCTCTTTTTTCAAGTGAGAAACTTCTTCTTCAAAACAGTTGCGCGGTAGAAGAAGTCCTTTATTGTTTAAGACCATCAAAGGACCGAGTAATCTAGTATTTGCAATTGAAGTGAAAATATAGTCAGTCTTTAAGAATCCTGAAAGGTTCTTTGCTTTTGAGGAAGCAAATCCATTGGGAATGAAAACAAATTTGTCATTACACTTTGTGTAAATTCCTACATTCGGACTGCGGTATACATCATACTTGAAAATCCCCAATGCATCAAGAGCTAATCGTGAAAGATATGAATTTATCTTGTAAACACTTTAAATAAGTAACGATATTTCGCAATAATGTGCCTATAGATCCAAACTTTCCAAGAAATCACCAAGTGATCGAAAAATTCAAAGATCCACTCAGTGATAATTTTCATCTAGTTTGGGGCCCTGGGCGTCTAGCTGAGGCAGCTTCAGATCCAAAAGTAAAGTTAGATTATCAATCTTCAGGTGAAATGATAAAACCTATGGGAATACATGGAACTTTTGTTGCAGTCGATTGGGATTCTTGCATTGCAGATGGAATTTGTTTAATGAGTTGTCCGGTAAAAGTTTTTGAATGGTTCAAAAATCCAGGTGAAACAGGCAGGAATGACAGAAAGGACTACACTGACAAAGCAAATCCAGTCAAAGAGGCCGATTGCATTTGGTGCATGGCTTGTGTAGAAGTTTGTCCAACAAAAGCAATCAAAGTTGATCAAGCAAATCAAGATATTCATGAAAAAGAGATCGCTAAACTCGGTTAGTCCTAATAGGTTTGTCTAGGTTTAAATAACATATCCGGTGACAAAAAACCATGCCGATACCAGAAGACTTTCCAAAAGGATTCAAACCAATTGGAAAAATATCGCACGAAGACGGTGAGCATTTTCACTTTAGATGGGGCCCTGGTAGGATGGCAGAGGCTTCCAAAGATGAAAATTGCATCGGAGCATTCGAAGCTCGAGGAGAAAAAATAGAACCTGTCGGTGTAAGTGGCACAATGGTCGCAGTAGATTGGGATTCTTGTGTCGCTGATGGAGCATGTATTGAGGCATGCCCTGTTCAAGTATTCCAATGGTACAGAACTGAAAAAGATATCTCTGCCAAAAAGGCAGTAGATGTAACATTTGCAGGAACTGGCAGTTCTGTAAAGGAAGAAAGAAAGGACTACACAGACAAGGCTGACCCTATTAGAGAACATGATTGTATTTGGTGTATGGCATGCGTTTCAGTATGTCCTCCACAAGCAATCAAAGTAGATCAGTCAAACCTTGAACACCATGAGAAAGCAGCGGGAACCTTTACTAAAATGGAAACCGGTTCTGTTAATCCACACGCACACCATTAGATTTTTTCGTCCCTTTTCTTTTTCTTATCAATACTTGTAGTTAATGTCTATAAATCATGATTTTAAACAAATTTTAACAAGTCCCTACAAAAAACACTCGCAGAGGTCGCCTAGCCCGGCATGGCGTGGGCCTTGAGAGCCTATGTGCGCAAGCACGCGGGGGTTCAAATCCCTCTCTCTGCGGTATTATTTTCCTATACTTCCAAGTTCAGCAAGCATAGCTGATAGTTGAATCTCTGGATTGGCACCTGTGATTATCCTATAATCAAATTTTGCTATGGATTCTAGAATTGTTGAAAGGTGAGACGTTTTGATTTTGTAACATTCTTCATTAAGATATTTTAAAAAATCTGTCTCAGACATACCATAAACCTTGATGAGTTCAATCATTTTATTTCTCGCTTCCAAAAACTTTCCTCCAAGAGCAAGTTTAAGGATCTCTCCTACATCACTTGTTTTGGCAAGTCCAGCCGAGGCTTTTACATTTTCTTCATTAATGATTCCAAGACTTGCCGTCGCCTGTAACATGTTTATGCTATGACGCATATCTCCAAAGGAGTGTGAAAATAGCATCTTTAGCCCTTCATACGTAAACTTTAGCTTTTCTTTCTTACAAATTTCTTCTAAATACTTTACTCCTTCACTCTCAGATATTCTGGTGAATTTGAAAACCGCACATCTGCTTTGAAGCGGTTCTATGATTTTTGATACATTATTAGCGATCATGATAAATCTGCAATGTTTTGCAGTATCTTCGATAATCCTTCTCAATGCAGTTTGGGCATCAGAAGTCATCTCATCTGCTTCGTCCAAGATCACCAACTTGAAAGGAATACTACTATCCAAACCAGAGAATCTAGCAAATTTTTTTACTCTTTCTCTAACCATATTAATTCCACGTTCGTCAGAAGCATTCAATTCTAAAGTGTGTTCTCGCCATGTTTCCCCTAAGATCTCCCTTGCAAGACATAGGGCAGTTGTAGTTTTTCCAACTCCTGCAGAACCTGAAAATAATAAGTGAGGTAACTCCGAGGGATTCTTCAGAAGCGAACTTAAACTTCCTATGATCTCTTTCTGATTGATAATAGATGAAAGTCTTATTGGACGGTATTTTTCAACCCACATAGAAGATTCGGTCATAGGACTAACCTCTTTCCCTTATTAATAAAATTAAGTTTAAGGAATGAATAATGGATGTAATGCTTGGGTAATTATTCTATAACCCGTTGTTATTAAGGAATAACAAAGTATACCCTAATTGTTTTAAAGTGAATACATTTAGTAAGAACGAACCCATTGAATCTCTCAAATTTTTGGATAGGATCAAATGATCTCATCAAATGGTGAATAGAATTGATCGATCGATCCCATTAGAGGCTTGGATTAGGATCATGACGTAAATTGAATATATCAGAATTAATACAGATTCATAGTATAGGATATCGCCTACAGGATGTTAAGGTAAGCTTTACACATGATCTCAAAGTAGAAGCTCCTCAGGTTTCTATCGACGCAAAACATGGTGAAATATTAAGTATACCTAGATGGGTTGCGGATGTGTTATCATTAGAAAAACTTGTTGATATCCAAGATGTTGATATGGTAGTGGCTTTGAAACAAGCTATTGTAAAAGAGAACGTTCAAGGAGATTTTGATCTTTCTACTCTTGATTCGGATTTTTATATTAAACTCAAATCATTCATGAAAAGACTACCTCAACAAGATCATGATAAAATAGAAAGTATGATGAATTCGTTGGTTCGTAAAAGACAGGGGAAGATAATTAGATTAGCAGATTCATCTAAAATGACTTCCGAACTGGCAAAAAAATTAACTACAGAAGAAAGGACACTGTTTGACTATATCCACATCAAAAGTGCTGAATTTAAAAAACAAATTATTGGTGAAAAGAATTGACTAGCCAAACCGAATCTATCTCTTCAAATAAACTCCAGGATAATGTCAAAGAATTTCTTAGTCAATTCAAAGATAAATCTGGATCATACAAATATGTTGAAGAAATAGATCAGATGATGGCAAAAAAATCACAATTTATTGTTATTGATTACAATGATCTTGTTTTACATCAAGAAATTGAATCTGTGTTCAATTCAGATCCAGATGAAATTTTACGTGCCTTTGGTGGGGCAATCAAAGATATTCTTAAGGATAGATTTCCGCAGTATGCAGAAAAAATTCGTCAAGATATTAGAGTGAGGATAGCAAACTATCCTGCACAACGTAGTCTTAGGGAAATAAATGCAGTAGTAATTGGAAAGATGGTCAGCATTTCTGGAATGGTTGTAAGATCATCTGAGATTAAGCCTCTGGCAAAAGAACTCATTTACATCTGTCCTGAAGGACATCTCACAAGAAGAGTTCAGGAAAAAGGTTTGGAATTCAAGGAACCCTTGAAATGTGACAACGGCAAATGTACTCACCGAGATTTAGAACTTAGCCCTGACCAAAGCAAATTCATTGATTTTCAAATGGTTAGACTTCAAGAACTTCCAGAGGATTTACCACCTGGTCAACTTCCTCACTATTTGGACGTCACTGTACTCCAAGATCTAGTGGATAATGCAAGGCCTGGAGACAGAATAATACTTACTGGAATTGTACGAATTGAACAGGAGCATATTCCATCAATGCGTGGAAAAAGCGGAATCTATCGATTAAGAATTCAAGGAAACAATATTGAATTTCTAGGAGGTAAAGGAACTAAGACATCAAGGAGTACGGAAAGAGAAGAGATCTCACCTGATGAAGAAAAAATAATCAAGTCCCTTGGGACCAATCCAGATATTTATGACAGATTAGTTAGTTCATTTGCTCCACATGTTCATGGTCATGATATCATAAAAGAGTCTATTTTGTTACTTATTGTTGGTTCAACTCAAAAGCTCCTTGCAGATGGTGCGAAAATACGTGGAGATATCAACATCTTTCTTGTAGGTGATCCTGGTACTGCAAAAAGTGAGATGCTTAAATTTTGTGCAAGGATTGCACCAAGAGGACTTTATACATCCGGAAGAGGTTCTACAGCTGCAGGTCTAACGGCTGCTGTTGTAAGGGACAAAATTGGTATAATGATGTTAGAAGCTGGCGCTGTTGTTCTTGGAGATCAAGGACTCGTATGTATTGATGAATTTGACAAAATGAAACCTGAGGACAGAAGTGCTTTACATGAAGTTATGGAACAACAATCAGTTAGTATAGCAAAGGGAGGAATAGTAGCAACATTAAACGCTAGAACTTCTATTTTAGCTGCTGCAAACCCTATGTATGGAAAATATGATCCTTTCAAAAATATAACTGAAAATGTTAATCTTCCTGTGCCTCTTCTTACCCGTTTTGATCTTATCTTTGTTGTCCGAGATATTCCGTCAAAAGAAAGAGATAATAGAATCGCTAGACATATTCTCAATCTTCATAGGACCTCTGGTTCTGACACCAAATCTCTAATTGATGTTGATATTTTAACAAAATATCTTTCGTATGTAAAGAGGATCGATCCTAATCTAACTCCTGAAGCTGAAGAGAAGATTTTAGAATATTACATGAAAATGAGGAATGTAGAATCAGAAGGTATGATAACTGTAACACCCAGGCAGTTGGAGGGACTAGTAAGATTGTCAACTGCAAGAGCTAGATTACTCATGAAAACTCAGGTCGATGCAGAAGATGCGGAAAGAGCAATTTTCTTAATACAAAGTATGCTTGAAGATGCAGGAGTCGATGTCAATACTGGAAAAGTAGACCTTGGTGTACTTCAAGGTCGTCCCCATAGTGAAGTTTCTAAGATGCAACTATTTATGGACGTGATGAAGTCTCTCGAAGGAGATGAAAAGAGACCAGTCGAAGAAAAGACATTTCTTAGGGAATTGGTCAAGACAGGTAAATTCACAGACGAAGAGGCTAGAAAATACGTTAAGAAACTTCAAAGAGAGTCAGCTATTTATGAATCAAAACCCGGTCATTATAACCGTGTATGAGACTAGAGCAGCTTAATATTCCAAAATCTGCAATTGAATTTTTCCAGAATAGTGGATTTGTAAATCTCTTTCCGCCACAAGAAGACAGTATCAAGGTAGGCTTGCTTGATGGAAAAAGTATATTGGTTTCAGCTCCCACCGCGAGCGGTAAAACACTGATTGCTATACTAGCTATCATAAAACATCTAACTGAGAAAAATGGCAAAATAATATATCTTTGTCCTCTAAAGGCACTAGCATCAGAAAAATTCAAAGAATTCAAAAAACTTGAAACTTTGGATTTAGGAAAAAAAATCAAAATCCAAATTTCAACAGGAGATTATGATCAAACAGAGAAAAATCTCGATCAAAATGACATTCTTGTACTAACTAATGAAAAAATGGATTCCATTATAAGACAAGGAGTGGAATGGATAAATGACATAAATCTCGTAATAGCTGATGAAGTTCATCTCATAGGTGATGACTATCGAGGACCTACACTTGAGATTGTATTAACAAGGCTAAAAGAATTAAAACAAAAGCCGCAAATACTCGCACTTTCTGCAAGCGTCACAAATGCAGATGAAATTTCCAAGTGGTTAGAATGCGAACTAGTTCATAGTGAATGGCGACCAGTACCTTTGTGGGAAGGAGTATACTATGATGGTACGGTTACAATGCAGAATAGAAAGACTTTTGAAATTAAAACAAGCGTTCGAGGTCCTCCTGTTGATCTAGGATTAGATTCCTTGAGAGATGGAGGACAAGCTATTTTATTTGCGGAAACCAGGGCCCGTTCAGTCACTCTTGCAACAAAGGCTTCTGATGCAGTTTCTAAGATTCTAACAAGTGATGAGAAGGAAGTATTAGAAGGAATCTCGCAAAAGATTTTGGATGCTAATGAACACACTGGACTAATTAAAACATTATCCATTCTAGTTAAAAATGGTGTTGCATTCCATCATGCTGGTCTCAATCAAAATTGTAGAGAAACAATTGAATCAGAATTTAAAAATAAGAAAATAAAATTATTAGCATCTACTCCTACTCTTGCAGCTGGTGTTAATCTCCCAGCAAGGAGAGTAGTAATTTCAAATGTAACCAGATTTGATACAAAATATGGTGGTAACAAACCAATTAGTGTACTTGAGTATAAACAGATCTGTGGGCGTGCAGGTAGACCACAATATGACAAGTATGGAGAAGCAATTATAGTTGGAGCCTCAAATGGTGAAGAAATATTTGATTATTATATAAATGGTATTCCTGAGCCAATCTCGTCAAAACTTACAGGAGACAAAGCTTTACGAATTCATGTTCTAAGCTTCGTTTCTACAAATCCTGGAATTAGAGAAGAAGATATCGTAGAATTTTTTCTAAAAACTCTTTCAGGTGCTCAAGAACGAAAGGCAACAATGAAGTTCAAGATCCAGATAACCTTGAGGTATTTGGAATCTGAAGAACTCTTGAAACAAAAAGGAGGTAGATTTATTCCCACAAGATTTGGCAAAATGACTTCTACACTATACATAGATCCATTAACTGCAGTTCTATTTAGAAAATCACTTCAGAAAATTTCAGGAAGAGGACACACTCTTGGTCTACTACACGTAATAACAAACTCGGAGGATTTTTTCCCCAAGTTTCCATTGAGAAACAAGGATCATGAGCAAATAGGAATTCTACTAGAAAATTACCCTGATGAACTTATCGAGTATATTTCGGAATATGATTGTAACAGAAGTCTTCTTGCCATGCATTCTTGGATTAATGAATCCACTGAGATCTTTCTTTCTGATAACTTGGGAATAGAATCTGGCGATATGTATAGAATGGTTGAGACTGCAGATTGGTTGATTCATGCGCTATACGAGCTTGCAAAATTAGAAAAAAAAGATCAAATTCTGACAGAAATTAACCTCTTACGAACTAGAATCTCTTATGGAATTAAAGGAGAACTTGTTGATTTGGTTAAGATTAAAGGAATAGGGAGAGTGAGATCAAGAATTCTATTCAAGAATAATATTAGATCCTTTGAGGATCTAAATGAAATATCTGTTGAAAAACTAGCAAAAATTGACAAGATAGGCACAAGTCTTGCAGAAAACATAAAGACACAGCTAAAAAAAGGAAAGTGATGCCTGATAAAACAATCTTGGCTATACTGATATCAATTATAGCCTTTGCTATAGTATTCTTCCTTACTCCAGTTCTCATAAAGATACTATCAAAAAGGAATTTGGTCGTGAAGGATTACAATAAGCAAGATGTTACGATGGTTCCTCGTCCTGGGGGACCATCGATTCTTGCTGGAATAGTGGCATCAGAGTTTACACTTTACCTTTTTTTACCTTCTATCGAGATTTTGGCAGTTATCATCACAACCACAATAGCTTTCACTGTTGGACTAATTGATGACAGAAAGGTTCTTGGTGGCTGGTTTAAACCATTGGCTCTTGCAGCATCTGCCATCCCAATAATTCTGTTAGGTGCATATGTTCCTCATTTAGCCTTCCCATTATTTGGATCTGTTAAGATTCCTGAATTATATTTGGCATTGATTATTTTTATTATTCCAATAACAGGTAACACAATCAACTCAATTGATGTTCTTAATGGAGTAGCAAGTGGTTTTATGTCCATTGCAAGTTTCTCGCTTACTATTTCCTTATTTATTTTACATAACTATGATGTGGCTTTAGCAAGCTTGCCTCTTGGTTTTGTCTCATTAGCTTTTTATAAATATCACAAAGTACCTAGTAAGATATTTCCAGGGGACTCCGGTTCACTAACTCTTGGAGCAATGTATGGGACATTATCTGTTGTGGGGCATGTTGAAATTATAGCTGCGATTGCAATTCTTCCTGCTGTAATAAACTCTTTCCTTTTTCTTTCTAGTGTCAGGAGGATAATAGAGCATAGACAAATAAAATCAAATCCAGTTGTTCACACTGCAGACTTTAAACTGATGGCTGCTACTGATAAAACCGCTCCAGTTACTCTTGTAAGATTGATATTAACACATGGACCTATGACAGAAAAAGAGGTCGGATTCGTTATCTTTAGGCTTGCTTTGTTCTCCGCAGCTTTAGCGATAATTACATCATTTATGATGGGAATTAAGATATGAAAGGGAATCTAATTTTTTATTATATCTTTGTTATGTGGATATTAATTATTGCTGGAGGAGGTTTGCTTGTAACGATTATAGCGCCTATTTCGATAAGTGGATATGGCTCATTAAATAACTTCTTTGATTCTAGCATCAAGGCAGGTATTGCTGTTATACTTGTAGTGTTGTGGATTTTTGTAATGTCAAAAATAAAGAACTGGATCTTTCAAAAACACATCAGTCATTAACCTTTTTCCCTTTTCTTCTTTTTCTCATCTTATTCTTTTCTAGAATATTTGATTTTGGCTGGAACCCCTACCACAACACTATCTGGAGGTACATCTTTTGTGACTACAGCTCCCATTGCGACTACACTATTCCTACCTACTTTTACTCCTGCCTTTATTACTGCCCTAGATCCTATCACTACGCCATCTTCGATAGTCACTCCGATCATTTTGCTACTGGCTGGATATGGATCATTAGTAATTGCTGCAGCCGGTCCTATGAAGACATTTTTACCTATTCTTGAAAGAGGAGGTATGTAGACAAGACCCTCAATCATTGTATTTTCTCCAATTTTTACATTATAATCAACATGTGCAAGTGATCCGATCTTAACATTATCCCCAATCTCTGTTTCATCTCCTACATATGCAAAATGCCAAATTTTTACATTCTTTCCCAGTTTTGCCTTTTCAGAAACAAAATTTGTAACCATTTTTTATCACAAATGCCAGGGTGAACCCTTAATAACAATCTTTTCTGGTAGTGCATTTTTGTATTTTCTAAGAAATTCTAAATCTAGATTTTTTTCTCGAAGTTCATCTGGTAACATAATCGGAATTTCTTCAACTATTGGATAGAATCTTGCGCATTTTGAACAAAATATTACTCCTTCAGAAATAATCTCATCGTTAGTTGCCAATTCAAAAAGCTCCAATGGAAAAGACTTATCTATAGGACAAGCAAGGATATCCATCATTTTTCTTTTCATTTTAGGTCTAGATAAATTGGGGTACCACGGTGACTAGATAAAAGTGCTGCCTCTGCTATCTTTGTGGTATTTACTGCATCCTCAGGTTTTACCCTGATGTTCTCCTTTCCTTCAACAGCATCTATGAAATTCTTTATCTCCAATAACAACGGTTCTTCCATTTCTTTACGGGGAATCTCAGCCCCTAGATTGGTTTCTATCTTTATTTCCTGGGTGATAAAATCTGATGAAATTATTGCATCGCCACAAACTGCATTAAATTTTCTTACGCGTAAGGGAGTGATCCAGTTTGAGGATATTATGGCAACTCGATTATCTTTAAAACCTAGCATTATTGTGGCAAAATCCTCATGTTCATGCCTTATCTTTCCAGATCTAGCAAATACAACCTCTGGCACATCATCAAATAACCACATTGCAGTATCAATATCATGAACTGAAGTGTCATAGATGATTCCAACATCTTTAATGCGATCTGGCATTCTGTTTTCTCGATGGAATTCAAGCATTATTAGTTCACCATATTTCTTTGTCTTTACATATTCTTTAACAAGGGAAACGGCAGGATTAAAACGCTCAATATACCCACTTGTGAGGATCACCTTGTATTTTCTGGATAGTTCTAGCAATTCCTTTCCCTCACGTGAGAGATATGTCATAGGTTTTTCTACAAAGACATTCTTCTTTTGTTCTAAGAGTCTTTTTGCCATTTCAAAATGTGTAGAAGTTGGTGTACAAACAAATGCGGCATCAAATTTTTCAGAGACGAGAAGAGAATCAATAGATGAATAATAATTTACAGAATATTTTTTTCCATATTCCTCAGCTCGTGATATGTTTAGATCACAAATTGCAGAAAGAACACCAAGTTGTGATAACACTCTCACATGATTTTTACCAAAACCTCCTGTTCCTATCTGGACTATCTTCATCTTAATACACCGAGGTTATCCAATTGGAGTATTTTTTATTTTTTGCCATCGTAATATCAGAATAGGAATCTCGTATTTTTCTTGTAATTACTCCTAATTTTCCTTCTCCGATTATTTTTTCATCTATTGAAATAATTGGAGTTATCTCGGCAGCTGTTCCGGTTAGGAAGATCTCATCGGCAAAATAAATTTCTGTTCTAGGAATTTCACGTTCAACTGTCGAGTATCCAAGATCTTTAGCGATTTTAATAACTGAATCCTTTGTGATTCCTTCCAGAGTAGATGAACTTGGGGGAGGAGTTATCAATTTTCCATTCCTTACGATAAAAATATTTTCTCCAGGTGCCTCACTTATATTTCCAAGATGGTCTAATAATATGGCTTCATCATAACCATT
>CAZIHN010000032.1:0-13343 GCA_964538845.1 uncultured Nitrosopumilaceae archaeon
TCTGTCAATTTAACTGTTTCAAAGATATAGGAAAGAAGGAAGATCGTTTGTACCTACATATGTTGATATTCTGTCCTCAGGAGGGGCAGAGAAACCCGAGACTCTTCTCAAAAAACATGGAATAGATATAACTTCAGAGAGTTTCTGGGAAGAAGGATTTGAATACATTAAGAATCAAACTAGAAGACTTGAAAAATTGATTAATTAAAAGCGCCTGACAGTCAAGCGCCCTCGACTGCCAGGCAAATTGTTCCCCTACGGTTTGAACCGATGTCAATTTTTTATAGAATTTGTTGTAATTTAAACTATAGGACAGGGATCTGAAAGTATTTTATTTTATGATTACTAAGGGTGCCCAAGTGAAATATCCACGATGTTGTGAAAAGGAACCGGAGTATCTGATCACATATGACTGTGGACCAGATCCAGAAGAGACCATACTAGTCTGTAAAGATCATTTTAAGGAAGAACCCTTTCAGAGGTTTGCGACTAGGATAGAAAAACTCGGATAGATGATGTATAACTCAAGGTCAAAATATTATCGAGGTAACAAATTCCCTAAATAGACTTAATAATTCGGTATTAAGAGTTTCATTAAATGAAATATCTTGCCATATTTTTCTTAATACTGCTTTTCTCTATATCAACAATTACAATTTATGCCCAACAGCCACAGCTCGCGTCTTATCGGGAGACAGCAAGGATCTTAATTGATGAGAAATTAATGAATCAAACTACTGCTTCTGTTACTTTGGCTTCCTCAAGTCCAGTGGAAATGAGAGTCCCAACAGCATTAAATGAAAAGATACTAAATGCAACAAATGTGACATCCGTTATAATAACAAATGAAAACAGATGTGTTGTTGGTGTTCAGGACCAGGCATGTGTTGTCGTAAACATTATTTCGCCATCTTTAATTGGCACATATAATATCAAAGAAATTCAAACCGACGCTCAACGAATAGGTGATACCATTATTGGAGACGTGAACAAGGCATTTGACCTTAACGCCCAATTTAACAGCGTGTATGTAAATCCAACAGGCGCTCTCAGTAATGCATTGGGCACATCAGGTATTGCAGCAGGAAACAGAACCATATCGGTAGTATATACAATGTCAAGACCAGATTCTTCGTTTCTTTTTCAGGGTCTTACCTCTATTCTTATCCCAAAACCAATTCGGGATGATGGAGGATTTTATGATGCTGCACAAACAATGGCCCAAAATTCCAACTCCACTGTGACGTTTGCTATAATTCCTGGCCAAAATTCATCAGTATATCAGCTTACTGTAGCAAAACACATTCCAATTAAAGACAAGGTGACAGTAGTGAAACCATTTGAATCAATGGGTATTGACAAACTTCAAAAATCAAATTACTTTAACGTTGGCTTCTTTCCTTTAAATTCGCTCTTTCAAATTGTAGCACTATCAAATGAAAATCTCACGATTTTAAGTCATGAAGGTGCACTTGCCCCAACAACAATTAACAATGGACACAAAATCCCAACAGATCTCTCAAAGGCAGGATGGATTTTTGATCCTGATTCGGGTCAATTAATCAATGCAATATATCTATTTGGGACTACAACTTCGGCAACAAATGAGAATTTGACTTTGACAATTGGAAATAATATCGGATCAAATCCCCAAGAGAATTCAACGGGCAACAGTAATCTTCCACCAAAATCACAATCTGACTATTCTATCTATCTATTGGTAGGAATAGCTATTGCGGCAGGAGCTGCAATCTATATTTTCGTAAGAAGACGATAGGTATCAAAGTATCAATACAGCTGCTGCAAAAACCGTAGTCCAGCGTCCTTTAGGATCTCCCACAGCACTCTGAGTGATGTTTCTAGTCTTGTAAATTTCTCCAGAGATTTTCCATTGTTTTCTTTTCACATCCCAGCTCTTGTTTACATCAAATGATATCCCAAGCGATGAAGCAAGCATCTGAGCTGCTATATCTTCAGCGTAATCACCAGCTTCCTTCTCAGTTTCTCCAAATGAGTGATATTCTGAGAGATATCCATACTTGGATGTGTCTTTGGGTTCCGCTATTCCGACAGAAGCTGCCATCAATCGATGTGGTTCGTTGGACTCTTGTCTTGCATAAATTACAAATTGTACGCTTCCCGGTTTAATTAACTTCAAACCCTCTGTTTTTGAGATTAGTTTTGCGCCGGGTGGAAAAATGCTTGAAATTAGAACCAAATTTGTGCCTGCTATACCTGCATCTCTTAAAGCGTATTCGAAACTAGTCAATCTATCTTCATGAACTCCCCTACCTCTAGTAAGGAATAATTTTTTTGCAACTAGATCTAACACACGTCAAGTCTTATTACTCTCCTTAAAAAATTTATTGAATTTTGAAGATAAATTTTATTTCAACATCTGTAAAGATGAAATTATTTCTTGACCATGTTTTTCGACATCGATATCACGAAGAATCTTGAATATTTTGCCATTTTTATCTACAATAAAAGTCGAACGTTTTGCTAGACCTGCTAAATTCAATCCAGGATAAGATTTACTCACAGTTTTTGAACTATCACTAAGGTGAAGATAAGGCACTTTGTATTCTTGCACAAATTTTTGTTGATCTTCAACAGTATCAATAGAAATGGCAAAGAGTTCAGTATCAAGTTCCTTTATCTTTGGATATGCTTGAATTGTTGCCTCTGCCATCTTGAATACTTTCTTAGATGGACATGCAAAAAGATGATTCTTGGGATAAAAACACAATACTACGTTCTTTTTTCCCTTGAAGGAACTTAGTTTTACGAGACTGCCATCATTTGCAGATAGTTCAAAATCTGACGCCTCTTGGCCCTCATTCATATATATTATTTCTAAATTGGTTGGTTAATACTATTTCTGTTGTTCTCAGCAAATCTAATAGGCTATTATTTTTTAAAATCTTTTTGATACAGTTTTATAGCGTCAGAAATTGCTTTTTTTGCACTAGGAGCATTTTTCCAAAAAAGTTTTTCGATTTTCTTTCCTTCAAGGTGCTTGTATACTTCAAAAAAATGTGCGATTTCTTTTAAGGTATGTTTTTGCAAATCAGAAATATCCTTAATGTCTGCATAACGCGGATCGTCATTTGCTACGCATAGTATTTTGTCATCCTCTTCTCCTTGGTCTTTCATTCGAAGCAATCCAATTGGTCTTGATTCAATTAATATTCCAGGATAAGTCGGATTGGTCACAAGGACAATAGCGTCTAGAGGATCTCCGTCTTCAGCAAAGGTTTGTGGTATTATTCCATAATCACCAGGATAAAAGAATGGAGAAAATAGTACTCTGTCAAGTTTCATCAAGTTTTTTTCCTTATCATACTCGTACTTGTTTTGAGAACCTTTTGGGATTTCAACTATCACATTAACAACCAAAGGAACTTTAGGTCCTGGTTCAATGTCGTGCCAAAGATTCATTATGATATATCACAAAAATAGCCTTATTTAATTGGCATCGTAACAATCCTTTTTATATCAACTAATTTATCCATATTAATCCGTGACTCGAACAATAACGGTTTAAGATAAAAAATTGGTATCCTGATATCATAAAACAGATAGTACAAATAAACATATGTCTGAAATCATCTCGTTATGAAATTAGCTTATGTTGCAGGTCCTTCAAATGTTCAAATAAAAAATATTGACCGTCCTCAAATAGGTGAGGGCGAAATATTGGTTTCAATGAAGGCGTGTGGCGTTTGTGGTTCTGATCTTGAAAAAATTTACGGTAAATACACCCAACCATCCACTAAATTAGGGCATGAACCCGCAGGAATAATATCTGAAGTTGGAACCTCAATTAGCAATTTCAAAACAGGGGATAGAGTTTTTGTTCATCACCATGTACCATGCTACTCGTGCCATTTCTGCAATCATGGAAATGAGACAATGTGTCAAAAATACTCGGAAACAAATCTATCTCCATGTGGTCTTGCAGAAGAATTCATTGTTCCGGAATGGAATGTTTTACATGGTGGGGTAATCAAGTTGCCAGACCATATGAGTTTTGATGAAGCGTCGATGATCGAGCCACTTGCATGCTGCGTAAGGGCGTGGAATAAAGTAAATTACAAAAAAGGCGATACTGTAGCCATATTAGGAGCAGGACCTACAGGTATGATGCATCTGATGTTAAGTAAAATCAACGGCATTCAAGAAACCTTTTGTCTGGATGTAAATGAATTCAGGCTTGACTTTGCAAAACGTTTTGGTGTAACAGAAGCAATTAAATCGACTGATCAAAATGCTTGTCAAAAAATTCTTTCTCAAACCCAGAATCGTGGTGTTGATTTTGCCATAGTTTCTACAGGGAACCTTGGTGCAATAGAGCAGGCTATTGAATTCGTAAGAAAAGGAGGTACTGTAGTCTTATTTGGTGTCCCCACTAAAGATGCCAAGTTGCCGCTGGATATGAGCAAGATATATTCTAAGGAGATAACAATTGTTCCAAGTTATGCTGCTAATGAAGATGATACCAATGCTGCATTAAAATTAATAGAACAAGGTATGGTGGACGTAAAGAAGATTATCACTCACAAATTTGATTTATCAGAATCTGCCAAGGCCTTACAGTATGCACATGATGGCAATGATTCCATGAAGATAATAATAACAAATTCAGAAAGGCTTAACTAAGGCAAATTTTTTCGAAAAAGACATGGATTGGGGACTTCAAAATAGGCTTGCGCAGATAATAAAACCACATGATAAACGCGGAGTAATGTTAGCCGTTGACCATGGTTATTTTCTAGGTCCTACTGAAAAATTAGAGGATCCAAGGAAAACAATAGCCCCACTATTAGCTCATGCAGATTCATTAATGTTAACAAGAGGTGTTTTGAGAACATCAGTTAATCCAAACTTTCCGATACCTGTTGTACTCCGAGTCTCGGGCGGGGCAAGTATAATAGGAAAAGATCTTTCCAATGAAAAAATAACAACGTCAGTGAAGGAAGCAATTAGACTAAATGCTGCGGCACTTGCCATGTCAATATTTGTAGGAGCCCCACATGAACACGAATCTCTAGTCAGCTTGGGGAATCTTGTCAACGAGGGAGAAGAGTATGGAATGCCAGTGTTGGCAGTCACTGCAGTAGGAAAAGAACTGGAAAAACGTGATGCACGATATCTGGGTCTGGCTTGTAGAATAGCTGCAGAATTTGGAGCACATTTGGTAAAGACATATTATTGTGAAAACTTTGAAAAAGTTGTAGAAGCATGTCCAGTTCCTGTAATTATTGCCGGCGGTCCTAAGCTTGCAACAGAACTTGACGCTTTAAAATTGACACATAACGCAATCCAATCTGGTGCCTCAGGTGTAGACATGGGAAGAAACATCTGGCAATCTGAATTTCCAGTGCCAATGATAAAAGCTGTAAAAGCCATAGTGCATCAAAATGCCACTGTAAAAGAAGCTCATGAAATCTTTAACAAATTAAAGAGCGTAAAAAAATCTGCCACGATTGCAAGTTCTGCTTAATCAGAAATTTTTGATAAATGCAAGTGAACTATCTTCCAGTTTGGATTTTTTGCTAGAACAAATGTGCCCCTACTTTCCATTGAAAAGTGTTGTCCTCTAAAACTATAATTATCTACAACCATCCCCGATTGTTTTACTGTAAAAGTTGCAACTGCAAAGCTATCAAATAAATCAACTCTGACATTTTTGACTTCAAAATCATAGTCAGAAAGACTTACGAATCTTAGCTGTTGTAATGCAATGGTAGTAGCATAGTCTTTAAGATCTAATGGCGGAACCTCGCTATAGCTAGAAAATCTTACATCATCAATTTGAATGGCATTTAGCGGTGCAAGGTTCTTTGTCTTGCCAGCATTGAAAAACGTGTCAATTATTTCGATTATCTTATCTTTGTCGCTCAAAATCGGTATTGCTTAAGACGATTCTAGTTTAAGTCTTCTGGAGTGGCTTTCAAAAGGGCCTTGCAAATGGATTTTTAGCCAATTTTTGACAAATCTGGAGGTTTTGTCCAGTAAAATTTATTAATATTTTCGGGGAAAAAGCACATACTAATGAAGTTGGGAGGTTCGACAAGCATTTCTAGTATTCTGCAGCTAGTCGACCTTGTGCTGTGAGCTGCAGCAATTCTCAGGAGATAGAAGATTATGGAAAAAATGTCAGGTGCTAGGTCTTTAATGGTTGCGTTGGAAAAAGAGGGTGTTAACATAGCCTTCGGCCTACCCGGCGGTGCAAACTTGCCTATTTATGATGAACTTTACAAGAGCAACATTCGGCACATTTTGGTAAGACATGAACAATCTGCCTCACACATGGCTGACGGTTTTGGTAGGGTGAGTAGGAAACCCGGAGTGTGCTTTGCAACATCTGGCCCAGGAGCTACGAACATAGTTACAGGAATTGCAACCGCCCAGGCAGATTCCGCTCCAATGATAGCTATCACAGGTCAAGTTCCATCCAAGATGATCGGACGTGACGCTTTTCAGGAAAGTGACATTATCGGAATTACAAATCCAATTGTAAAATATGCATTTCAACCAATGAGTCCATCAGAAATTCCTGAAGTAGTAAAAAAGGCTTTTTACATTTCATCCACTGGAAGACCGGGACCAGTCTTAATCGACATTCCAAAAGATGTACAACAAAATGAGTCTGAAATGGTTTTTCCATTAGAAGTAAAGGTTCGAGGATATCATCCATGGGTAGATCCAGACATTAAAGCAATTGAGAGAGCCACAGAAATGTTGCTATCATCGGAAAAACCAATTATACTTGCGGGCGGTGGAGTTATAATATCGGGCGCTTTTGCAGAACTCCAATCAATTGCTGAGTTACTTATGATACCGGTTGTAACAACCTTCAAAGGAAAAGGTTCATTTCCAGAAAATCATCCACTTTCACTTGGACCTATTGGAATGCATGGACATGCAGAAGCAAATAAGATGATGGTAGAGGCAGACTGTGTTCTTGCATGTGGTTCTAGATTTTCAGATAGATCAGTTGGTACGTTTGAAGAATTCGAGAGACATTTGAAAATAATTCACATGGATGTGGACCCTGCGGAGATTGGAAAGAATCAGACTACAAACGTAGCTGTAGTTGGAGATGTAAGGGTATCACTTCGGATAATGGTCAAATTGTTAATTCAAAAGGCAATAAAGAGAAACGGTGAAAATGCATGGTTAAAGCGAGTTAATGAGACAAAAGAATACTATAGAGAAAACTTGAAGATTCATCCTCATCCACTAGGAGCTGCTAAGGTCCTCAGAAAATTAAGAGAAGTACTTCCAAACCAATCTATTGTGACAACTGAAGTGGGTCAACACCAAATGTGGGCATCCTTATTTTTTGATGTAATACATCCTGGCACATTCTTTAGCTCAACAGGACTTGGAACAATGGGATGGGGATTTCCAGCTGCGATTGGTGCCAAGGCTGCAAAACCTGAAGTTCCGGTTCTTGACATTGCTGGAGAGGGTAGCTTTAACATGACTGAGAACTCTCTTGCCGTCTCAGTACTAGATAATTTGCCGGTGATTGTTTTTCTTTTAAACAACTTTTCTCTTGGCATGGTAGCACAATGGCAGAGGACATTTTATGATCGAAGGATGATTGGAATCGACCTCAAGAATTGTCCAGATTATGTGAAATTGGCAGAATCCTATGGAGCTCAGGGGATAAGAGCAGAATCAATAGAAGATATTGGTAAGGCAGTTCAAACTGCATTAAAAAGCGATGTTGCAACAGTTATAGATATTCCAATTGACCCAGAAGAAGATGTGCTACCATTTGTAGCCCCTGGCACTTCACTTAAGGATATGATCTTACCATCATAGTGAAAACTCATGTGGTCCATAATTTCTGTATTGGTAGAGAACAAACCAGGAGTTTTATTCAAAATTACGAATTTGTTCAGGTCAAGAAACTATAACATTGACAGCATATCTGTAGGGGTGACAGAAAATCCAGAGTTTTCCAGAATGACAATAACAACCTCAGCAGATGAAAAACAACTCAATCAGATAATAAAACAACTTGACAAATTGATAGATACTGTAGAGGTAAAACTATTAGAAGAAAGAAAGAGCATATACCGCGAACTTGTGATGATGAAGATAAAAGTAACAAAGCCAACAGACATTATGGAAATAACGGACCTTGCAAATGCTTTCAAATGTGATGTCCATGATGTACGAAAGTCTTCAATCATTGTAGAGATTACCGCCACGCCCGATAGAATTAATGCCTTCGAAGATCTAATTAGAGGATATGGCATTCTTGAGATCGCTAGAACAGGAATTTGTGCATTAGAGAGAGGACATGGAAATGAAAGTTAGAATTTTTGATACCACATTAAGAGATGGTGAGCAGACTCCAGGTGTTGCCCTAACTCCTGATCAAAAACTTGCAATTGCACAAAAACTTGATGACTTGGGAGTGGATGTAATAGAAGCAGGCTTTCCAATAATATCTGATGGTGAAATGGTTGCAATCAAAACCATATCTGATGCTGGTTTCAAGGCAGAAATTTGTGGATTGGCAAGAACTGAGACAAAAGATATTGATGCTGCCATATCTGTTGGTCTCAAGTATATTCACACATTTATTGCGACATCGGATATTCATCTAAAATACAAACTAAAGATAACTAGAGACCAAGCTGTTGAAAAAGCGATTAAAGCTGTAGAGTATGCAAAATCTCGGGGTTTACTTGTTGAGTTTTCAGCAGAAGATGCAACTAGAACAGATAGAGAATTTCTAAGAAATGTTTTCAAGAAAGTGACTGAAGCAGGGGCGGATAGAATAGATATCCCTGATACTGTCGGATACTCTTCTCCACAATATATTGCTGAAATAACAAAAGATACCATAGATGCAACGCATCTACCTGTAAGCGTCCATTGCCATAATGATTTTGGATTGGCAGTAGCCAATGCAATTTCCGCAATACAAGTAGGAGCACAATGTGCGCACGTAACAATCAATGGAATTGGAGAAAGAGCTGGGAATGCATCTTTAGAGGAACTTGTTATGGCACTACAATGTCTCCAGTTTGACAAAAAATATGAAACTAATATTAACACTAAACTCTTGTACGAGACCTCGCGATTTATTTCAAAAACTGTAGGAATCCCTGTTCAACCAAACAAGGCAATTATTGGTGAAAATGCATTTGGACACGAATCAGGAATTCATACTCACGGTGTCTTGAGTAATCCGTTGACCTATGAACCCATCAGCCCAGAATTAGTTGGGAGAACCAGATGGTTCCAGGTAGGAAAACATGCTGGAGCACATGGAGTTGCAGCCATGCTTGAAGAATATGGGATTAAACCTAGTAGGGAGCAAACTCATCAAATTTTGGACAAGGTGAAAAAGCTTGGGGACCAAGGAAAACATGTAACAGATGTAGAGCTGCTTGCAATAACAGGAGAGATTATGCAGCAACCTGGTCTAAAAAGACTTGTGCACCTCTCCGGTTTTTCAGTATCTACTGGTATTGGCAACATGCCGTATGCATTTGTAAAATTAAATATAGAAGGTAAAGATTTCATCAGCACTGACTATGGAGTAGGTCCTGTTGACGCATCAATTAATGCAATCCAAAAAATCACTGGAGAAATTGCCAAAGTACGAATTAAAGATTATAGGCTTGATTCCATATCAGGTGGTTCTGAAGCTTTGTGTGAAGTTACAATAAAGGTGGAAGACGCATACGGTAATCAGGCATCAGCAAAATCAATTGGAGAAGACATTGTAATTACTAGCGTCCAAGCAATGATTGATGGGATAAATAGAATCATGCTAAAAAATATTTTAAGACAGAAAAACTTGGGACAGTAAATGTACAAGATCTCACTCATCACTGGAGATGGGATAGGACCAGAATTATCAGAATCAGTAATTGAAGTATTAAATGCAGTAAATGACAAGATAGGGGTAAAATTACTGGTTGAGAGACTAGAAGCAGGGGATAAGGCACTAAAAAATACCGGACAGGCACTTCCAGAACAGACACTAAAATCGATAAAAAACTCAGATGCTTGTCTTAAAGCACCTGTAGGAGAGAGTGCGGCTGATGTTATTGTGGTACTAAGACGACTCTTGGACCTTTATGCAAACATAAGACCTGCAAAATCCTATCCAAACATGCCATCGCTTAAGGAAAATATCGATCTCGTAATTGTAAGAGAGAATACCGAAGACTTGTACACAGGTATGGAATTTGATATTGGAGAGACAGCTATTGCAATGAGAACAATATCAAAAAAAGCGTCAACTAGAATTGCAAGTTATGCGTTTAAACTAGCAGAGCAACGAAATAAGCAAAGAAAAGTCACTTGTGTTCATAAATCAAACGTAATGAGAAAGACCGATGGTTTGTTCTCCAAATCATGTCTAGAAATATCAAAAAACTATCAAAATATCAAATTCGAAGAAATGTACGTGGATGCCTGTGCAATGAATCTTATAAGACAGGCAGAATTTTTTGATGTGATAGTAACAACTAACTTGTTTGGAGATATTCTATCGGATGAAGCAGCGCAAGTTGTAGGAGGACTAGGGATGGCACCTGCAGCAAACATAGGAGACGATTATGGCTTGTTTGAACCTGTCCATGGAGCCGCTTTTGACATCGCAGGAAAACAAGCTGCCAACCCGTCTTCTTTTATCCTCTCATCAAAGATGATGTTCGAGTGGCTTGGGGTAAAAAAGAATGATGCGAAATGCCAAAATGTCGCAAAAAAAATCGAGGATGCAGTATTTGGAGTTGTAAAAGATGGTCTCAAGACAAAAGATATTGGAGGAAACATGAGCACTATGGAATTTACTAGACAAGTTGTTTCGCGCATTATTTGAGGTCTGAGACTGGCGGTTCTAGTGACCAGAAGAACATTGCAAGGCATATGGGAATCATTATCATAACCGCAACCCCAAACGAAAGCCAATAAAAAGTTGGATCTATTCCTTTTATGAAAGGAACAGGAAATACGGTGTAAGCCCACACGAAAGCAAGAAAACCCAACAATACCTTGTTACGTTTTAGCACTTTCCAGCCAAGTTTTCGTTTTGCAATATAGCACTTTTTACACCGAGTCCTATCATCAGTCATGCATGAAGTGCAACAATGTTTTTCACAGAAATAGCATGTTCTTTCACCAAAATCAGAACCGCAAAAGTCACATTCTTGCACGATAAATCTTTGGTTAAATCAAAATTTATCTTTTTACGGAAATAGCCTTTCAGGGTCCCGCGGATACAAGACAACTTCACGAACGTTATCTGTCTGTGTCATGACAGCTAAAAGTCTGTCCAAACCCAACCCCCAACCCGAATGCGGTGGCATACCCCAGTCAAAGGTTCTAAGATGGTCTTCAAATTGCTTGGGGTCTAGACCTTGCTCTGTCAATCTAGCCCTAAGTTTTGCTGTATCATGAAGCCTTCTTCCACCTGACGATAGTTCCAAATATCCATATTGAAGATCAAAAGATTTCGAGGTTTCTGGGTCATCTTCCTTCTCATGAATATAAAATGGCTTTAGTTTAAGGGGCCAATCTGTCAAAAAGTAAAACCCTGGATGAATTTCACCAAGAGTTCGCAGATGAGAATCAAGTAAATCATCACCAAATTTGATTGAGATGTTTTTTTTCTCTAGCTCTTGTATAGCTTGTTTGTATGTTACTTTTTCAAAGGGTACCTTTGGTTTTGTAATTTCAATTCCAAGATTCCTTTGTTCCTCTATACAGTTTCTTTGTACATAATCAAAAACTGAGGTAACCAAAGTTTCTAAAATATCCATGACATCGGCATAATCAGTAAATGCGGCCTCAATGTCAACACTTGTAAATTCCGTAAGATGGCGAATTGTATGAGATTTCTCAGCTCTGTAAAAGGAGGATATTTCAAAAATTCTCTCCAGTCCTAATGTTAGCTGTTCCTTGTATAACTGCGGACTTTGTGCAAGGTATGCTTGCTTGTCAAAATACTTTAGAGTGAAAAGGTTGGCACCACCTTCACTTGCACTTCCGATTATTTTTGGAGTATTTACTTCAATAAAACTTAGTTTTACAAGAGTATCCCTAATCGACTGCAACACATGATGTCTTATCTTAAATATTGATGCAGTTTTTTGATTGCGAAGATCTAACGCACGTGCGTTTAATCTGTTGTCCACATTGCTCTCAAGTCGTCCTATTGGATCAATAGGCAATGGATAAATTGCTCTTGACATAATCTCAATATTTTCAGCTTTAATTTCATATGCAAAATCTCTAGCTTTGGTCTCTTGTATAACACCCTTTATGCGGACTACACTTTGCCTGTTAAGATCTTCTATTTGCTGTAGATTTTCAATTCCTGCCACAATAACCTGCGCGACACCAGTCACATCTCTTAATGTAAGAAATGTAAGCTTTCCAAGTTTTCGTAAATCTTCTACCCAGCCACCAACTGTGACATTTTCTCCCTTCATCGAGGGACTTATGTTACCAATATAATGAGTTCTTTTTACTTCCATTAGTATTATCTCACTTTTTCTCAAACTCTACGATTAGATCTATCTTTCGAATATCGCGGAACACCTCAATTACTTTATCTACATCTATTGGAAATCTTGCAGTCTTTCTTCCAGATACTATGACCTTTGTTTTGGATAACCCGCCTGGAGCCCAAACTCGATTTACGGCCAGGATTTTAACAGGAAAGAACAGGTCTTCAATTAATTTTTTATCATCCGAGCCTTGATGAACAAGCCAAATTTTCCCAAGAAACTCGGCTTGCAGTATCCTGTAAAGTTCTCTGCTTTGTCGTATGGCCATGATATCATTACTATTAAGATACAACACAAAGTTGTTTCCTGATTCTTGACAAGAATTTAGAGTGAATTTTTCGATTTCTGGTATCTTTTGTGAAAGATGAGCAAGTTTTATCGAGGCCTCTACATCTGCCTTTGTAAGTTTGCCCTCATCTAACTTGGATTCACATTGTGGGCACAGGATCCCGTTCATTGCATCAAAACCGCAGATTGGCGTCCTCACAGAAATCGGTTTTTTGCTTACAAAAACTAGAAGATAAACTATGCGGAAATTTAAGGAATTATCTTGAATAAATTAAGTGCGATCAAAAAAGGTGACAATATAAGACTCTAATGTACTGTTAATTTGGATAAAAATTATGAAACAATTATCGGCTGAGAACCTTTTGGTAAGATATCATGTTCAAGAAAAAATGAAGCTTGCAGTAGATAGCGTCTCATTTAACCTGCCAGAAAAAGAATCAATTGGCGTAGTAGGAGAAAGTGGGTGTGGTAAGAGTACTCTTGGCTTATCTATAATCCGAT
>CAZIHN010000032.1:13353-15519 GCA_964538845.1 uncultured Nitrosopumilaceae archaeon
GCTTACAAAAACTAGAAGATAAACCATGCGGAAATTTTAACAAAATCTTAACTTGTAATAATCTAATGTGCGATCAAAAAAGGTGACAATATAAGACTCAAATGTACTGCTATTATGGAATCAAATATCATGACACAGTTATCAGTTGAGAACCTTTTGGTAAGATACCATGTTCAAGAAAAAATGAAACTGGCAGTGGATAACATCTCATTTGACTTACCAGAAAGGGAATCAATTGGCATCGTGGGAGAAAGTGGGTGTGGCAAGAGTACCCTGGGTCTTTCCATAATTCGTGCACTTCAAAAAAATTCAGAAGTAACAGGAAAGATCATCTATAATGATAAGGACATTTTGTCGATATCTGACAAGGAATTTACTACGACTTTTCGATGGAAGAAGATATCTATGGTTTTCCAAGGTGCCATGAATTCTCTTGACCCCGTTTTTACCGTCAAGAAGCAGTTTGAGGAGATCTTGAAAAAACATGGCTATAATGGAGATTACCAAAAGGCAATAGAATCATCGGCCTTATCAGTGGGACTAAAGACCTCAATTTTGGACAAGTATCCTCATGAGCTTAGTGGTGGAATGAAACAAAGAGTCGTTATCGCAATGGCGTTACTTCTCAAGCCTGAATTTATAATTGCAGACGAACCTACCACAGCACTCGATGTTCTGATTCAAGCACAAATAATTTCGTTATTGAGGAAGCTCAAAAAAGATGGATTGTCAATCATGCTAATTTCACATGATCTTGGAATCATGTCTGAGATTGCGGAAAAAATAGCCGTAATGTATGCAGGTCAAATAGTAGAATATGGAAATCTATCTGACATTTACAAGAACCCAAAGCATCCATACACTGTAGCATTACTACAATCTGTTCCAAAGTTAAGACAGGAAAGTAAACCAGTTTTGTTGGAAGGAACCCCTCCACCAATGGAAGAGCCCATACCTGCAGGATGTAGGTTTTATCCCAGATGCCCAAAAGCAATGGAAAAATGTAAAGTTAATCCGCCCAAAATAAAGACAGCGACAGGATTTGTTTTTTGTTGGTTGTACGATTAAAAACTAAGATTTTAGTTAAAGTAAATTTCTGAAAAATCTACTTCAAGCCTACGCCATTGTAGTAGCTATTGTAAACTCTCATTGCGTTTTCAAGAGATACTTGTTGTGCCTGTTCTAGCATTGCATTTCTGCTTCTTCCATTTTCATCAGTTGTTACGCTATTAAGACCATAATAGTTTGATTGTAATTCCTCAAGATGTTTTTGATGAATCTGTTCAAATATGAAAACTCCCTTTTCAAGTGCATACATTTGTGCTGGTTCTAATTGACGACCAAGTGTATTCTCGTTAGTGACAGAGCCTTCATGATATACAAACTGTGGAATATTTGCTGAATATCCGCTCAGATTTACATACACTCCATTAATCTTTGCCAGACTGCTTACCAAACCAGCTGCTTGAGATTCTGCTGCACTCCACTTTGCTTCTATCTGTGCTTGTCTGTCAATTGTACTCTCATCCGTTGTATCTCCCTGTGCAAAGTTGTCGTATGTTGAGGAAGTCTGAAGAGCCATGAGTTGACCCAATATTTGATCAGTTGAATTCATACCTTGTGCAATCATGTCATTCCTGTTTCTCCCATTCTCATCTGTTGTAGTACTTGTCAATCCAGTATAGTTTGATTGCAAGTCTGCAAGTTGTCTGATGTGAATCATATCAAATGCTGCAAGAGCGTTCTCTAGTGATACTTGCTGTTGGGCTGGGATATCCCTGCCTCGGCTATCTTCATCAGTGGTAACACTTGTTAGACCATTCCAATTTCTAATTGATCCGTTGATATTGTTAAACTGATACTTGTCTTCATATATTGAAAGAGCTCTTTGTTCTGCCATCTGTTGTCTTTGAGTAATGCTGGACCAACTATCATCTGCAAACACAAACTTATTCAAGTAAAGAGAACTTGCACTTAGTAGAAATCCGCTAATCAGAACTAATGCCAGTATTCTGGAATTCACGATTCTCTCTCATATCGAATACCCTTTAAAACTTTGCGATGTTAAGATTTTGACAAACTGATCGCCTGAGAAATAATTTGTACGTTACACCCTGTGATCCTTACAAAACCTAGATCGATAAAAGTTATCAATCAATTCATTTG
>CAZIHN010000033.1:0-15471 GCA_964538845.1 uncultured Nitrosopumilaceae archaeon
AAAAAAAAAAAAAAATCCAATAAATCAAAAAAAAACCCAACAAAAGAAAACTATATCAAAATAAAACTTTTTCCTGCCTTATTTTTTAAAAAAAAATGACTATTACAAACAAAATAGCTGGTCCTTTCATTACAAATCCCCTTTTCCTTGAAACAAAACTAGGTCCAGGCCTTGCAAAAACGCCTCCGGAGATTATCATTGTTACTGCAACAAAGAGAGGAATGGCCCAAAGTAAGAATTTATGATCTTTTCTCACAAAAGGCAGAGCTAGAAAGAACAAACCTAATGGGACAAGGAAAAATTCATCTCCTCCCCAAGATGCAAAACCAATTGCCAAGAAAATTCCGGCCCCTACTAACTTTGCAAAAGCTATTTTTTTATCATTAGATTTGAGACCACTAAGTAGCAAGTAAACACCCAATAGTCCATAAAATAAACCAAGAGGTTCTGATTTGAACCACCCAATAGTTCCTCTAACTATTATTGGTGGCGATAATGCAAAGAACAGAGAGGCAAATAAGCCAGCAGTGGTTCCCCCTATCACTCTAACTAGAGCAAAGACTACTATTGCTGTAAAAGATCCAAAAACTACTGGAAAGATTATAGTAAAGTCGTACAAGCTTGTGCCGCCTCCAAAAATTTTGTACAAAAGAGCATCGGTAAAATGGAGTGTTACTTGAGCTGTGGAATATACATCACGCCCTTGTGGATACCAACTCATAGTATCATGCCAGTGAACATAGGCATTGATTCCATTGTCAAGAAGGTATTGGGTTGCTCTATAATTAAAATAAGGGTCAAACTCATTTAATTGAAAACCATAATCAGCAGCTTGTGATCTCACCATGGCAGAGAGAGAAAATGAAATTATTAGAATTCCTATTACTAGTAAATGTCGCAGGTGGAAATGAAAATTATGAATTTTGAATAACTTTGAATCTTGAATCAACCTAATTTTGATGAATTTACCTCTGTTTATTACTCTTTTGTAAGGATTTGTATCTCACAAGTTTTTATCAATTTTTTCAAGTCATAGGCATCCTCTTCTTTTCCAACTATTGATCCGTAATGCATCGGAATTGCAATCTTTGGCTTTATTCTTACTAATGCATCAGAAGCTTCTTTTGCGGTCATGACATATTTACCACTCACCGGTACAAGAGCTATCTCTGGTTTTAGATTGGACATCTCTGGGATCGCATCAGTATCTCCCGTGTGGTAAATAGTAACATTATCCATCTCGATCAGAAAACCTATCTTATTATCTTCCTTTGGATGAAATGGTTTCTTCGTTTCAGGATTTATCTTATTCAGATTGTAGGCATGAACTGCTCTAATCTTAATTCCTCTCACTGTTTTTTCTTCTCCTGGAAGTATGCCAATTTTTTCTTTGAAATCAACTTCAGTAAGCATGTCCAAACATTCAACTGCTGCAATTATGCTTGTATTTTTTGTTGAAATTTTCTTGATATCATCCATACTCAAATGATCGAAATGGTTATGCGTTATCATAATCATATCAACATCTTCTTTTTTAACAAGTTTGTAAGGATCGATAATTATCTTGATTTTCCCAGTAATATTGAAAGTATCATGACCAAGCCATCGTATTTTAATTCCTTTGTATTCAAACATAATTTGTATTTCTTTGGATTAAAGTTAAATCTTACTGGATTCGAGAATAATTTTATCATTTGATACTGAAAGAATTGATCCTCCATTCTTCTTTATTCTGTCTTTAAGTTCTCGATCTAATGTTGCTACTATGCCCCCATTTCTCTTAACATATGATACTAGGGCATCGTCTACAGAACTTCCAGGAATGCTAACCTTTTTCATGTCTCTAACTAGTTCTAAAGCATTAACTGCATAACTTTTTTTTTTCCAGTTGTAAATGAGACTCTTTGCAATTCTCTTACAACCAAGTCTGGAATTACATATTCTATTGCTCCTATCTCTGTCTGAATATTTGGAATGTTCTTTATTCTCTTAGAAGATAGGATCATTAGAAAGCTTGAATCACAAATAACATCAACCAACTGCTACACCAGCTCCAATTAATCTCCATCTTTCAGATATTCTCCTGCTTATTGCAACTTTACTATTTTCAAAGACGCAAACAGGTCTTCTGAATTGAACCTCTATCGTTTTGCCTCTTGCGCTTAATACTTTGGATAAAAGAGGTGCAGTTCCCACACTCAATCTCAAAGATTCTCCTGTCTGGATCGAAGAGACTTTGATTTCATCACCAGATCCAACCGCAGTATCAAAAAGATTAACATCAATTTTTGCATTGTAAGAGTTTTCAGGTGTTGTATTGGTTTTACCTTTTATGGAACCAATTAGAGGTTCGCTCTTAGTCCAAATTGGATCAAGCTTGGTTGCTATTGCTACCAAACCACCGGGTTTAACCTCCTTTACAATTCCTGCACCAGTTCCAAGAGAATCAATCTCTGTGATAATTGGTTCATATTTCCCAGTTTTTTCATTGGCCAAGCCCGGTTTTATCTCGATCTCGTCTCCTACTTGGAATGTTCCTTGAGTTATACTGCCTCCAATTACTCCACCCTTAATTTCCTTAATTTTGGTTCCTGGTTTATTTACATCAAATGACCTAAGCACATGCATAACGGTATCTTTTTTTTCATCTCTTTGAGGAGTAGGTATTGTCATTTCTATTGCGGCTATCAATGAATCAATGTTTAATTTTGATTGTGCAGAAATTGGAATAATCGGTGCCTTTGCTGCGATAGTACCTTTAACAAATTTTACAATATCAGAATAATTCTCCATAGCTTCCTCGTAAGTAATCAGATCAACTTTGTTTTGAACTAGAACAATTTCTTTTATTCCAAGTGTCTGTAAAGCAAGAAGATGCTCCTTACTCTGTGGTTGTGGCACCTTCTCATTTGCTGCAACTACAAGCATTGCACCGTCAATTAGAGCAGAACCTGAAAGCATATTTGCCATCAAACTTTCATGACCAGGACTATCTACAAAACTAACGACTCTAGATAAATCGCTCTCTTTTCCACAATTGTTACACAAGGGCGTTACTGAATAGCAAAGTGGAGATTCACATTTCTTGCACTTGTAAAATGCTGCATCTGCATAACCAACTCGTATAGTAATACCACGCTTTAGTTCTTCACTATGTGCACTGGTCCAAACACCAGTTAAGGCTTGAATAAGTGTTGTTTTCCCATGATCAACGTGACCCGCAGTTCCAATGTTGACACATGGTTGATAACCATATTTTTTCACATACCAGTCTGGAAGAGTCTCTTTCCAATGCACATGTAAAGCTAAAAAAAGCGGATATGTTAACCTATGCCTTTTTTGTTTTCTCAGCTGTTTCCTTCTTTTCTTTTTCTTCGGATGGTTTTTCTTCTAACTTAAGTTCTCCATCATACAAACAATTTATCTGATAAACTTCTTCTGTAATGGTATTTCCTCTCACAAGTTTACGAATGCGTTGTCCCTTTTCAGCATCTCTTAATCCTACACCCTTGGAAAGTAGAATGTATTTTCTTGCACCTCCGTGAATATCTCCTCTAAGTGGGACTCCAGACTTGTCGCTGCCGCCTGATATTTTTAACTTGCCTGTTTCTCCAATTAAGGCGGCATCAATTTCGGTACCCACCTGCAATCCCAAAAATGGTCCAGCCTCTTTTTCTTTTACTTCTTTGGTGATTGTCTTACCCTTCTTATCAGATATATTCAACTTGAATGTTGCCAAGCAGTAAAAAAATTCGTTAGACTATTAATTAATCTTTGTACCCAAATCCTTAAAAAAAGGAAAGAGAATTCAGACTGTTGAAAGAACAGATTGTGTGTCCACGCTGCAATAGAATTATGATTTCAATGCAAGCTTGTCATATGGTATGCAATAATTGTGGAGCACATCTAGATTGTTCAGATAAAGGTTCGTTTTGGTAATTAATATCCAGGTCTATCAAAGTGAAAATTCTCTGCCAATTCACCAACTTGTTGTCTCATTAAATTTAGATATTCATCATATTTTGCCTCAAAGCCGCAGTTTGGACATTTCACCTTTGTCACTTCATCATCGAGGATAGCAACCTTTTCACATTCTGGACATTTTGCATCCATAACATATCTTCTTAATCAAACTATATAATGTTAGACATCAAATGTCGATCGAGCGGAGTTAGTCCAGACCGGCACGACGTCAGCTTCCCAAGCTGAAGGTCGCGGGTTCAAATCCCGCACTCCGCATTTTCTTATATCACTTTTTATCTCGAATAATTCTTGCTATGTTTTCAAATTCATTATCGCTTAAGCTAGGTCTTTTGGGAAACATGCTATGAACTGGTCCTGCACCATCGGAGGGAGACCTAGGGATTAAATGTACATGCAAATGAGGTATTTCCTGTCCACTTTCCTTCCCATTATGTATCGCAATTAATAATGATGGTAAAAGCAATTCCATTTTTCCCGCCAAGATCCTAACTGCTTCAAAAAGATCTGTGGTATCAGAAACACTCATTTCTTGAATTTTAGTATAGTGGGTTTTAGGGATTACAAGTGAGTGACCTTGGGTGAGAGGATTTGCGTCTAAAAAAGCAAGTGAATATTTCGTTTCGTATACTATTCTTGCTGATATTTTTCCAGATGCTATTTTACAGAAGATGCAGTCCATTTACTTTGATAAGAAAAAGAAGATTAAATGTCTTCGTAACTATATTATAATTGTGTCAAAACTTGTTCGATGCTTTCTCTATCATGAACATCAGGCATTTGTTCTAAATATTTTTTAAAATCCTCTCTTGCCCCATCAAGTTTTTTTTGTTCAAATCTTGCTAGTCCGCGATTCTTATAAATTGGTCCAAATCGATGGGAGTTAATTGTAAGAGCTAAAGAGTAATATTTTTCTGCCAAGGGATAATCCTTAGCTTTCAAATAATAATTTCCAAGTCCACGATAAGCCAAATAAGATTCTGGATTTAGTACCAGAGTTGCCTTATAGTAATCCAGTGCTTCAGTAGAGTTAAGATCATTTAATATTCCAGCCATTAGACAAGTTGCTGTAGAATTTGATTTATTGAGTTCAAGAGCTTTTTTTAGAGCAATTATAGCTTCATCGGTTTTGTTCTGCAGACGTAGCTTTTCTCCAATAAAGCACAATCTATTTGATTCTGCTTTCTTTTTATCAAATTTGCCGATATCTTCTATTATTTCACTTGGAATTAATATAATTATTAGCCTGTCATCCTCTTGCCAGTGTTTGTCAAACAAGAGTTCAGGAATTGCTGCTATCTTATCTGGTTCAGGAATATAGTTTAGTATTGTTTTCTCAGTTTCGTCATATCCGACAATTAGTGCTGCGTGTTGTACTACATCTTTTATTCCTGGAAGGATTACTATGGGAGGAATGCCTATGTCTATCATTTTCTTAAGATCTCTCAGTGAAGAATTCAAGATAATGCCCAATAGGCCATTCTTTTCTGCGAGTTCAACACCTTCAATGAGTATGCTTCCTTTTACATGAGAATATTTTCCAGCCATTTTGATAGATTCTTCAAGTGGTAAATCTATTCCCCAATATTTTGATACAGCACTTACAACCAAGGGTAGGCAGATGTTTTCTTCAAGTACTATGGGTACTGATAATGTATGAGAGGATTCCATGTTGAATTAATTCTTTTCACACTATTAATATTATTTAGAGGTAAACTTTTCTAACAAGTTTTTTCCATCCTCACTCATTTCTGGATGAAATTGTGTGCCAAAAATGTCTTGTTTATCATATTGAAACAGTTCAAAACTACAATCTGCTGACGACGCTAACTGTGTGAAAGTGGAATCCAGTTTTGAGATCATATATGAATGGCTTTCAAAAACCTCAATTTTTCCCTGACAAAGAGAATTACTATGTGTAACTCCAATTTCGAAGATGCCTCTTCGAGGTAAATTCATCTTTTTGATTGTTCCTCCCAATGTTAGTGCAAGAATTTCGGCACCATAACATATACCTAGCAATGGTTTGTGCTCACGCAGTGCGTGTTTAACCAAACTAGAATTAACTGAATTCATCAGAGGATCATTTTTTTGCCTACCTGATAATATAAAGGACAAGTAATTATCAAACTTCTTTGATGCCAAATTTGAAAACGATTGATGTTCGTAATCCAAATCCAGATCTTTAATGCAATTGATGAGGGACTGTGTGTAGACAGAACCGTTGTCTACAACTAGCAGCAACTATCCTACACCTATATTGATATAGTGTAACTCTGGAACGTTATTTACTATTATTATACTACCCAATTTTACAGTTGCATTCTCTTGCAAAAATATTATTCGATCTCCGTTTGGTTGAACAAATGTCTTGATAAATTTCAAGATCAGGTTCTTTGTATTAGCTAGATCCGATTGTTGTGTAAAAGAGATCTTACCTTCTTCGAAAGTAAGAGGAAATTGAACAGAAGTTGGAGTGATAACAATTACCTTTTGGTCTGATAGTATAGATTTTATGGTAGACAATCGAGATGTCTCATCGAGTTGTAAAGCGCTTGTTACATTTGAGGGAGAAACGCCACTAATCTTTGCCATGTAAGCGGCAAATGCTTGTTGTGGAGTATTTCCCATACCAACGAAATATTCACCATCAAATGCACCCCCTACAGCTGCAATTGTACCCAGTTGCGTTACTACACCACCAGAACCTGCAGTATACACAGGAATGAAATAAACATCCTGATCTCCAATTCTATAGAGAATGTTATCCCCTACCCGAGGACTCCTCAACAAAGTTTGTAGCTGTGCAAAATCAGGATCCCTTGCTAGCGCTTCACGAACTGCAGATGGACCTAGAAGCTTCGTTTTTGATTCTAGTGGTACTTGATAAAATTGCATCTTTCCAAGATTTGGAAGATCATTTTGAACTATCATAAACCCTGCAAGATTTCTTCCAGCTGATCCTTGTAATTCTAACGATAACAAACCAATGTAGGTCGGTTTTGTAAATCCCTGTGGTTGTGCTTCTATATAATAAGTACCAAGACCATCTGGAACTTCATAGAAATTTTTTGCTTGAATAAAAGTTGAAGTGTCTGTAACATGATAAATGTTAAACATACCAATTTTCCAATTGAAGAGTTCTTCTGGATACCTCAGTTGTTTACTTAACCATGGGGGCATATCAATAAATTTGTCTCCATATTGACTTACGAACATATCTGTAAAGAAATCATTGCCAGTTTTTATTAGTGTCACATTACCATTGTAAATATCGATTAAACCATAACCAACAAGTCTCAAATAGGGATTACTAACTGACCATGGAACATTTTTTGTATCAAATCCAACAATCAATGGAACTAACCAGTAGGTTTTCTGTCCATCTGTGACAGGAAGAACACTTACTTGCTTTCCAAAAAGATCATACTGGAAATATGGATAAAGTAATTGCATCCTATCATGTATGTCTCTATATCTGATGATGTGAATAGGTTCTGTCGGATATGATAGGAAGAAGTTGGGTTCGAAGATTTGACTTATCGGAGGATTAACATCTATTCCACCATTCCCATGATATGATGCATTGTTTAGCTCAGCCGACGTTTGGCGATTTGCAGGATAAGCAGCCCAAGTCTGTGAGAATAGACCACCTTCTCCATAGTATATCAATCTCTGCTTGAAGAGTGTACTACTATCTACTATGGTTCCGTCGTGCGCATTGAGTGTTAGAAATCCATTATCAACATGAGTGTAGACCAGATGCTCGTTGTACCATACGTCTCCTGCACTAACAGACGGTGGTAAGACCGGCTTGATTGAAGCTGTCCAGTATAAAGTGTCATTGAATCTCAGAATATCAGTATTTTCAAAATCTACGTAAGGTATGAGACCAATTTCTGGTCGCAGTTTAGCGTCTGCAGCATCCAAATCCCAAACTCGAACTTTATTTAGTAGATCATCATTTTGGGAGACGTAATCAGGAATATTATCGGGAGAAATAGGATTTAATCTCACTTCGTGTGGTACTATACTAATTTGATCCAGTTGCGCTAATTCACGGTTTACACCGATTTGCTGAGCCTTGTAGGGGCCAAGGTACTCTATTTTTCTGGCATCAGCAATACTGTTATTCACAGCCATAATGGATCCTGCTATTATAGCTATTGTAACCAAGGTAAGTATTCGAACATAGATATCGCGTTTTGAAGGATGTATGATTACCTTAGATTTAATTTTGTCAATAAAATAAAATCCAACAAGTGCAAAACCTGCAGCTAATGTGCCACCAATTGCATATTTTGTATTGTAATCTATTTGATCTGTGAAAAACATATTGATTCCAGCCCATATTATTCCAACTCCAATTATCCCTTCAACCGTAGATACATAACTCAAGAATTTTGGTTTGCCCTTCGAGGTATCTTGGATATAGCTAATAATAATTCCAATAATGTTGTGCAATCCTACATACAATACAAGTCTAAGACCAATTACAGCAAGTATAGGCGGGACAAGAATTGTCAAGGATGGAATCATTGGTATAACATTTGTCATTGCATATGACGGATCAGCTGGTGTACTAGTGAATGGGAGTGAGAATATCCGCCAAACACTTTTGATCTCTAAGTCATGTCCATCAATTATATATGCAAGACCAAATCCAAACATGAGATTTGTGAAAAACGCCCCAAAAAGAATCACTTTTGTTACTTGCCAGATAATGAAATTAGGAATACTTAGCTTGTAATCTTTAAAACTTGGAATACTGTCAGCAACAGAATAATTCCCACCCCTTTTAAAAAACGTTAATGCAGCATGAAGGCCATACCAAGCCAAAGAGGAACGATTTTTAATGTTTACTCTTATCAATGAAATGGATGCTAATACTATTGCTGAAAGTAACGAAAAATAAAGAGGCTTTGTAAAAAGTGTTCCGTACTCCTTTACGTTCATGTACAGAATTACTGCTTGATTACTTGCCATGACAAAGATCACAATTCCTATCAGTGCTGCAACTCCTATTCGAATGAACTTTCCAGCATCTCGTGGAGGTGGGTTGGATTGAGTCGATGAACTATACAAAATTAGGCTACCTTCCTTTGTGTCAAATTAATGTCTTACCTAATTTCAATTCCTTACCACTATTAATAAGTCAAATACAAGAGACTCAGATTGCATTTCCCAGACCCTTACAAAGCATGTAAACTGCAGCATATTTGGGCAAAGAAACTACTTCATTCTCATATGGTCCAAATTTCTTATTTTTCAGCCTAATTTGGAATGGACAATCAGCTTTTATCTCTACTGAATCGTCACTTAACAAACACGCCTTGAGAAATGGATCAAATGAATCTAGATCATTACATAGAATTTTCGACATACCACTTTTGCTATTAATTGAACCTTCAAATCTGAAGATTCTATGAATATCCATAGTTACTTTTGGATCTATTCTTACACCTATCGTTTTTTTTAATTCCTCCAATCTGACTTGGAAAGCAAAATATCCATTGGAGATAATCTCATTTGTTATTTTCGAGGTTTTTGTTTTTGAGGCAAATAAACTCCGCGCTACTCTTCCTCTCCAACCACTCTCACCAACATATGGAAGTAATATCTTAGAATCGTTCTGTTTCCTTATACCGAAGGATTCAGGTAATGCACTATTGAACATAATATAGTCTACAAGATCAGCCCTTTCTTGAGAACCAAGTGATTCATATTCATTGCTTATGACTTTTATGTGAAATCCTTCATTTCCAGAAAAATAAACCTCAATTTCTTTCCTATTTATGTTTAGATCTGAGACTAGAATCTCGACAAGCTTTGTTACTTCCTTTTTAGATTCAGTTATACAGTTCTTGCAACTAACAGAAATAATTTCAAACTTTGCATTTCCGCATTTTGGGCATATTGAGGTAGTAGTCGGAATTGAAATATTACAAGAGACACACTTATTGATTGTATGGTTTTTCCTACAAGGTAAAGAGAGATCTTTAGCATCAATATCAAAAATCAGATCAGCACCTCTCCAGTCCTTCTCAGTCATGGGTAAATTGGGAAAGGCATAATAGGCATTTGAACAGTATACATCAGACGGAATTTCTTTCATTAATAGGAAATGGAGTTCTTTATTATTCTTCACAGAGATATGTCTTATCATTCCAGAGTTAAATTTCTGATACCCAAACTCTCTCTCGGTGGATCTATTTGGAACTTGAATTAGATCATGCCTATTGAAATAATATTCTTTAATGGTGTTCTCTATCAACAATGTATTTTTTTCATTCAAACTCCTTTCCTCTTCTTCCCGAATTGCATTGGATTAATTATACCATCACACTCGGCTGTAGCAAAACAGAGATTTTCACTTTTCAATTTTTCACATGAGGGACACTGATATTTTGTCCCACCTCCTGATACACCCGAAATATGTTCTAGTTGATATTTAGTAATTCGTTCATTGTAATCTGGTGCATTTTTGAATAGAGGTGCAATTTGATCAACAGATTGTCCTCTTGAAAGAAGATATGTAGCGAGTAAAAACCGACCTGAATGGGGTAGATTTTCACCTCGTTCGAGCACTTCTATTCCATGCTTAACACATGGAGGATACTCACCCGTGAAAATGGCGGGTTCAATTATTTTATCAGCAAGTAATCTAATATCCAAAATACGTTGTTGAAACGATTCAGGAATTGATTCTATTTTGATAGACATTATTTTCGAACTAATTCGATCGTCAAGTTCTTTCCTGATAAGTCGTACTGTTTCATGTGAAGATAAGAAAACCAATCCTGCCTCAACTTTTCTGTTTACCAACTTCCACTCTTTTTCGTGAAAATGGGCTGCTCGCTTCAGATAATCGGCTATTTTTACTTTGAATGAATCTGTATCCATGATCACCTGTAAATTGAATTCGGTTCTGAGAATTTCCAAAGCTAGTTGTTGTGATTTATTTTTGCGCTTTACATGTTCCACTATTGATCCCTCACCTCGCCATTCAAGATCCTTCTCGAGATAATTTTGAGCCCTCCTTGCTTCTGCAAGAGAAAATCTTCTGTTAAAAGTAGGTATACCTGACTTTTTTAGTAAAATTATTGCAATTATGAAAGAAATTATTTCAATATCCGGAGCCTCAAGGTTTGAATTATAGACCTTTCCTTCTGAGCCAACCAATATTCTATGATATGCTTTTTCTATTGCTGGTTTCCAATCAGGATTGGCAAGTTCTTCTAGTGTTAGATGCTTATCCCTTAGATAATTTCCAGTTTCGGCAAGAAATGGATACTTTGCCATAACAACCTGTAATGTATCATCATCCATGGTATTGTTTACCTTAACCCTAATTTGATTATACTTTATTACCCTTAAAGCATTAAAAATATCAGATAAGAGCTGCTACGACGCTACGAGTTTAAATTATCCTCAATTAAACTACTGACATGCAGGTTGGATTACACGTATCCATTGCAGGGTCAATCGATAGAGCTGTAGATAATGCAACAACAATGGGGTGCACAGCATTTCAGATCTTCACCCGTAACCCACGTGGCTGGGCTGTAAAACCATTAGCTTCCAAAGACATTTCTAGTTTCAAAACAAAGCTTGCTGAAAGTAAAATTGACAGGTTTGCTACCGCAGCTCATATGCCATATTTACCAAATCTTTCGTCCCCAGAAGATGATCCATTTACAAGATCAGTGAATTCCCTCATTGATGAGGCAAAAAGATGTAGTAAACTTGGTATTCCATATATTGTTGCACATCTTGGAAGCCACAAAGGGTCAGGAGATAAGAAAGGTATTGAAAAGTTGGTGAAGGCATTTACTAAAGCAGGTGCGTCAACCCCTGATGATGTAATGATTCTTTTGGAAAATACCGCAGGCCAAAAAAACAGTGTTGGGTCTAATTTTGAACAATTATCCTCCATTTTTTTCCAACTTAAACCCCAAAAAAGATTCGGTATCTGTTTCGATACTTGTCATGCCTTTGCTGCCGGATATGATATGAGTACAGAAAGCGGTACCGCATCCACGTTTGAGAAATTAAATGAGTCCATAGGATTTGAACATCTAAAGATTTTCCATCTTAATGATTCAAAAGGTGAGTTAGGATGCAATATAGATAGACATGAACATATCGGATTAGGACAAATAGGTGAGAAGGGACTTTCGTTTGTAATAAAATTAGCAAATTCCAAGAAAATTCCAATAATTTTAGAAACTCCAATTGATGAACGTCGAGACGATATAGGAAACATGAAAAAAGTAAGAGAATTAGCATAATCTGTAAGAGCTCATGATATCATGAATTATGATCAAATAATGCAACTTGCATTGGAACGTGGTTTCTATTTTCCAAGTTGTGAAATTTACTCAGATGCACAAGCAGGATTCTGGGAATATGGTCCATCAGGAGTAAATCTAAAGAACAAGTTCATAGAATTATGGAGGAGAGAGCTGATAAGAAGAGATAGAATGTGGGAGATTGATGGCTCCCAAATAATGTCACAAAATGTTTTTGTGGCTTCTGGTCATCTTGCCAGTTTTGCTGACCCAGTTGTAACCTGTAAAAAATGTAAGTCAATTTTCAGAGCAGATAAATTGATAATGGAAATTACATCACTACTTGTTCCTGAAAACGCTGATCTTTCTGAATTTGATAAGGTACTCAATGAAAACAAAATCTTGTGTCCAAAATGTGAAGGAAATTTTGAGAATGTCAAAAAGTTTAACATGATGTTTAAAGTTGGGGTTGGACCACAGGGCGATTCGGCATACCTCAGGCCTGAAACATGTCAATCAATCTTTGTAGATTTTCCAAGACTATTCAAAACAATGAGAGGTAAGCTGCCAATTGGAGTTGCTCAGATAGGAAAAAGCTTTAGAAATGAAATTTCTCCGAGACAAAGTCTTCTTAGATTAAGAGAATTTTATCAAGCTGAAATTGAAGTATTTTGTAATCCTAACAAACTTAATAACCTAGAAAAATTTTTGGAGCTTGAAAATACTCAGATAAGAATAATGATTGATGGAGAAACAAAATTCACTACATGTAAAGAGGCTTTAGATTCTGGTTTAATACCAAATAAACTTGTGGCGTATTATCTTGGCTTGCTTGTTGAGTTTTACCAAAAAACTGGTATTGATATTAATAAGAGTAGATTTAGAAAATTGGGAGAAAAGGAAAAGGCATTCTATGCTACGGTCGCCTATGACTTCGAGGTTGAGACTACATTAGGTTGGCTTGAACTAGTTGCTTGTAATTATAGATCTGATTATGATTTGAAAAGCCATACCAATACAAGCAAGGAAAAATTTGAAGTAATTGACGATGATATCAAAATACTACCTCATGTCTTTGAATTATCGATGGGAATAGATAGAAGTCTTTACACTATATTGGAGCACAATTTTCGAGAAGATAAAGAATCTGATAGAGTTGTACTCTCCTTGAAGCCATATCTTGCACCTGTTCAAGTTGGTGTGTTATCGCTTGTTAGAAAAGATGGTCTTGAAGAAAAAACTAATGAAATTTATTTTATGTTAAATAAAAAATTTGACGCATTTTTAGATCATTCAGGTGCTATAGGTAGGAGGTACAGGAGACTTGATGAAATAGGCACACCTATTGCGATAACGGTTGATCACCAATCATTAATAGATAATACTGTTACCATCCGAAATCGTGATTCAATGAATCAAGAAAGGATAAATATTTCTGAATTAGATACATATCTCAAAAAAGCTACTTCTTTTCCTGACTAAAATCAACTTTAGATAATTTATCGTTGTTCAGAAATGAATGGAGTTTCTGTTGCTCTATAAATTACTTTCAGGGATACGTCTCCCATGGTATTTACTTGTGAAAGAAGATCATTCTGACCATCAACTTCGATCTTCCATTTGCCTACGATAGGATCAACTGATGTAATGGAGAATCTTTCAAGTGGATCATTTGTTCCAGAATATCTTACTCTGTAAACCTGATCACCTATTGTAATGGTCTTTATCTGTCCCGGTAAACCAAATGTTGATTGTTTTACACTACAATTATCAGAACCACCCACCACACATGTCCCATCAGGTGCAACCACTTTGTATCTCAGGTTACCATTATTGTTAAAAGACGAATATAAAACCTCAGGATTTGCTATAGTATGACCATTGTTGTCAGTAATTGGCTCGATATCTACCGGTTGCATTATTGATAATGTCTTGATTGAAGAGAAAATTATGATGCTAGCTTGTGTCTTAAATAACTCATTGTATACATTTGCCACTGCTTCTATACCATGATTAACAAGAGCATCTGATGGTTGTGTAATCCATTCAAGCTTAACGGCACTCTGCCCTTTATTGAACAGCTGACCTGGGGAAGAGTATACTGTCTTACCATCTACCATAAGTGAGATAACACCGTAAATTGGGTTTCCATTGTTGGTGAAATATGCGGTAGGTCTGGATGTAGTACCTGCTGCCCTATTTTGTGACACATCCAATTCAAGCTTACCAGCAATTGGATAATCAGGTTTTACACCCATTGTGAAAGTATCTGAATCAGCTTGTTTAGCAGCATTATTTTCCACATGTATCCAATATTTCATGGCAGGTGGTTGCAACAAATCAGTCATTATAGTGCCTGATATGATGAATGTTTCATTTGATATTTCCAGTGGAACTACATTCATTGATATTGTTTCGTATTTACCAGATTGAGCACTATCCAATTTCATAAACCGAAGCTCCGAAATTGTGATCGGTACCTTTGTGTCAATTATTGCGTACACTGAAAGTGCCTTGTGGTCAATAAATTTCGATGTTGGTTCTGATGCAAGTTCTTTTGTACTGTTATCAATTTGGAATTTGACATCAAATATCTTTGGTGTGTAAAGATCATTTTCAGAGAATGTCATTAACTCATTGTTTCCAAAGTTGATTACTTCTTGACAGCCATTGATATCAATTGTTTTTCCGTCAGAATATACGTTATGCTTAATTGATTCTAGGGCAGAAATCTCTAAGGATCTCTCTTTAGGTGATATGTTTACTTCATAAACCAACTTCCTTATTGGAGCATTTACATTTTGTTCTGCATATGGTTGATCCTGAACTAGATGTGCATTGACTACACCATCAACCGATGTTCGGATCGCTACTACTGGATTTACTATAGTGCTGTCTGTTCCAACTAATATTCTCATTACATTTTTGTCACACACATCATATGAAACCATTTGAATCTTAAGATAAGGAACTAGTCTTCCACCTAAACCTGAATTTCCTGGTCCTAATCCAACACCTCCACCACCTCCACTACCACTACTTCCACCACTACTTCCACCACCACCTCCAGTGCCACCTTCCTTTTCACTACTGGAGACTACTGTTGGAAGAGGCAGTGATTCTGCTAGAGAGACAGATGCGACTGTAGCTACTTGAAGTGAATCGGAGAGTGGTAGTGATTCTGCCATAGATGGAGAGG
>CAZIHN010000034.1:0-14105 GCA_964538845.1 uncultured Nitrosopumilaceae archaeon
TATCGAGGCAATGGTTCGCAATGTCATCAGAGTTTATAAAAAGCCTTTGTGCTTTTGATTCATTGAAGATATCAATTTCTGGAGTTCGTGGAATTTTTGGTGATGACTTTAATCTTAAAGATATTATTTACTACTGTAGAAATTTTTCGCAGATAGTAAAGTCCAAGAAATGTGTTATCGGAAGGGACACAAGACCTTCCAGCGAAATAGCATCCAATGTTGCAATCGCTTCTCTCATGGAAAGAGGAATTGCAGTTTACAATTTAGGAATTGCACCTACTCCAGTAATATTCAGAGAATCTAGAAAATACGGAGGAGGAATAATCGTGACATCATCACACAATCCGCTGCAATGGAATGGACTCAAATTTATTGTAGAAGGTAGAGGAATTAATGAATCAGAATTACAATCTCTGGAAAATCATTCTTCTTTTAAAAGAGAAAAGTTTGCGTCTGAATCCCAGATTGATTCTAGATATATAGATGAGGCAATTGATGTTATTGGCCATATAACAGGGAAACCTAGATTAGCACTGGACATTGGTGGAGGTGCTGCATTTGAGGTTGCTCCTAAATTATTAAAAAAATTAGGATGTAAAGTCAATACAATAAACAGCCAACCTGGTAAATCATCCAGAGGACCCGATCCTACAAGTGATAAATTATCGGATTTATTGCTTGCATCAAAAAAAACACAGATCGGTTTCGCATTTGATTTGGATGGAGATAGATTAGTGGTAGTGAGAAATGGTAAGAAGCAAACACCAGATATTACGTTAGGATTAGGTATAGCAGGTGTACTTGAAAAAGGATACAGAAGATTTGTTCTTAGTATAGATACAAGTATTGCAATTGAGAAATTTATCACCGGCGAAGGAGGTCAAACTCGTAGATCAAAGGTAGGAGAAGCTAATGTTGTAGATCTCATGCTTAAGACTAATTCACAAGCAGGTGGAGAAGGTAGTAGTGCAGGTTTCATTTTGCCAGAATTCAATATGTGCAGAGATGGGATCCTTACAAGTGGTCTCATTGCTTCTATGTTGGATTCAAAACAGTTTAGTGAAATCATTAAATTTATGGAAAGATATCATCAGGTAAGAACCAAGGTAAATGTAGATTCTAAACTTCATGATATAACACTCAAGAATTTTTTAAAAAAGATAAGAAGGGAATCAAGTCAAGTTATAACAATAGATGGGATAAAATCCATAATAGATGAAAACAGCTGGGTGCTTGTAAGAAAGTCAAATACTGAACACACAATTAGAATTTCCATCGAATCAAATGATTTGAAAAGGTCCAAATCAATTGAAAAACAAATAATCAAGTTAGTTAAACAGAGTTATGAGGAAGCCCGACGAGAGAGAAATAATTAAAATTTTTCAAAAACGGTTCGGTAAAAAATCAAAATTTTATGCCGACGATCTAGAATACATTAAAATTGGTAATGCAAAATTCATGACAAAATCAGACATGCTGGTTCAGAGTACTGATGTACCTCCAGGAATGAGTTTTCAAGAAATAGCTCGCAAAAGTATAGTATCTTGTGTAAGTGATTTTTCATGTAAGGGTGTTAGACCGAGATTTGCAACAATTGCATTAGCCTTGCCTAATAATTGTAACCATAAAATGATTGATGAGATTGCAGAGGGCTTTTTGCAGGCATCACGAGAATTTGACTTGGAAATAGTTGGGGGAGACATCAATGAAGGGATGGAAATAGTTATCGAGGTATCAATGTATGGGAAATTGGATAAAAAAATACCTACAAGAAGGGGTTCAAAAATAGGAGATGTTATAATAACGACCGGCCCTTTTGGATATTGTTCTGCGGGATTGAAAATCATTTTTGAACACTATAAAACGAGTTTAAAATTTAAGGAGGTTACAAGGAAGAAGATTTTAAATCCCTGCGCTAGATTTGAGTTTGGTATAAAGGCTGCAAGATATTTTTCTTCGTCTATGGATTCAAGCGATGGACTTTCTATGACTCTCAATGATATGAGTGAACAAAGTGGAAAGAGATTTGTGATTACCAATTTACCTACTACACAAGAAGTAGAAGAATTTGCTCAGCAAAATAAAATCGATCTTGAAGAATTAGTTTTTTGTGGCGGGGAAGAATATGAGATAGTTGCTACAATATCACGAAAAAACTTGCAAAGAGTGAGGAACATAGCATATAGAGCTGGAACTCAGTTGTTTGAAATAGGTTATGTTTCAAGAGGAGAAAATGTAATTTTCATTGAGGGTGACAGAAAAATACCAGTCAATCGTTGTGGTTGGACACATCTAAGATCCTAATGTTTTTTAGACCCTCAAATTAATCTTGAAATATTGTCTGAACAAGAGGCTAAAGAAAAATGGGGCGTAGCGCACATTTACAGTAGTTACAATAATACGATTGTACATATTACTGATGTGTCTGGTGCTGAGACTGTCTCAATTAGCTCTGGAGGAAGACATGTTAATGCTGACAGATATGAATCGTCTCCTTATGCTGCAATGAAGTCTACAGCTGCAGTTGTGGAGGCAGCACACGATAAGGGATTCACCGGCTTACACATAAGGGTAAGAGCAGTAGGAGGCGTGGGTTCACGTGTTCCTGGTCCCGGAGCACAAGCTGCCATTAGAGCACTGGCAAGAGGTGGATTTAAGATAGGAAGAATTGATGATGTCACGCCCATTCCTCATGATACTACTCGAAAGAAGGGCGGCAAACGAGGAAGAAGAGTCTAGTCGTCGATCAATTTTACTTTTACTTTAGCATCAATGGGTTCGAAGACAGTAATCATAAAACTTACAAATTTCTCTTCTGTCTTTTTTCCGTTGGATCTCATTAGCTGATCTCCAAGTTTTAAGTATATTGCGGAGAGTAATTCAGATTTTATTAATATTTTGAAAAACGCCCAGCCAAATCTTTCCATAGCACTACTTATCAGAAAACCATCATTTAATCCACAAAGTGATTGTAACGAATTCATCGCAGCTGAAACAAGTTCTTTATCTATTTGATAATTGGTAGTTGCAATTTCAAGTATGGTGGGCTTACCGTTCATAATCAATCAGTCCAACAATATGCCTCAACAAAAAAATGTTGCCAATCTTCTTAATATATTTTCTAGATGCATCATATTGTAGAAATGTCTTCAGATTCCGGTTTAGAACTCCCTTTTAACTTGTCTGACCAAGATACCATTTTTCCATCCTGTTCAACATTTATGGTTGTTTGTACTCTGACTCGAATTCCTACAGATCGAAAAAGTGAAAGAAGCTTCCCCCCATCAATGATTTCTGAAATCTCTCCACTTCGGATTAGATCAGCAAGTTTTTCAATTACAACTTTTGTCTCTTCAGGAAATTGAGTTTCGGCGTTTTCAAGAACTTCAAGCCCACGATACCCAAGTTGTTTGAGAACTAATTCCCGTGGAGAGGATTGTTGTGTTTTTAGTTCCGTTTTTGTCTCCTCAATTCTTTGTCTCTGCGAAATATTTTTTTGCATTTCCATTAGTCTTTTTGCTTTAAGAAGTTCAAGTTCTTTGTCTTCCTCTGTCATCCCTTTATGACCCCTATTGGAACGAGTCTTGCTACCTTAGTAGCAATCCCAAGTTCATGAGATACATTTGCTACCGCATCCACATCTTTGTAAGCCTCGGGAGTTTCCTCTACCACTCCTTCTGTAGTAAGAGCCTTTATGAAAATTCCCTTATCTCCTAAAGACTTTTGGACTTGAGTTTCCGTAAAATTTCTTCTTGCTGCAGATCTAGACATAGTCCTACCAGCACCATGCGCAGTAGAGCCAAAACTCAAATCCATTGAAGAAGGTTTTCCTAAAAGAATCCAACTACCTGTGCCCATAGAGCCAGGTATCAATACTGGTTGTCCAAAATCTCGGTATTTCGAGGGTATTTCGTCTCTACCTCTTGGAAAGGCTCTCGTAGCTCCTTTTCTATGCACTACAAGTGATTTTAATTCACCATCAATTTTGTGTTTTTCAACTTTGGCAATATTGTGAGCTACATCATAAACGAGTTGCATATCTAAATCTGATTCAGTTTGTTTAAAGACTCTTTCAAATGCTTTTCTTGTCCAATGTGTTATCATCTGCCTATTACTCCAAGCAAAGTTTAGTGCAGCAAACATTGCTTTTCTATATGATTCTCCCTCTTCTGAAGAATTCGGAACGCAAGCAAGCTCTCTATCTACAAGATTTATCTTGTATTTTTGAAGTGCTTGTTCTGAGACTCGCAGATAGTCACTACATACTTGATGACCAAAACCTCTGGAACCACAGTGAATTAGAACAGTAATCTGACCTTCATTATAAATTCCCATTCTCTTGGCAGCTTCAATATCATGAATACTATCCACACGTTGCACCTCAAGGAAATGATTTCCAGATCCCAGGCTACCTAGTTGAGGAGCTCCTCGTTTTCGTGCAGTAGCAGACACTTTAACTGGATCTGCATTTTTTATCTGACCATTTTCTTCACATACATCAGCATCATCTTTTGAACCATATCCATTATCAATTGCCCACTGGACTCCCTTTATTAGAACTTCATCCAGATCAGATGAATTCAACTTCACTGCACCTTTTGATCCAACCCCAGATGGGATTGATTTGAAGAGTTCTATAACAAGGTCTCTAAGCTTAGGTCTTACATCATTTTCCGAAAGATTAGTTCTGATGAGTCTCACACCACAATTGATATCATAGCCGACTCCACCAGGACTTATCATTCCACTTTCCGCATCCATAGCTGCAACACCACCAACAGGAAAACCATAACCTTCATGACCATCAGGAAGAACAACAACATGTTTTTGAACACCAGGGATTGTTGAAACATTGACTGCTTGCTGGATGGTCCTATCCGTGAGCATTTTTGTCAGCAAACCTTCATCGGCATATATTGTTACAGGTACCTTCATACCTCTAGATTTGTCAGCTTCAATGCGATATTCCATATTTCCTACTTTTTTTGGAATTAGTGTCAACAAATCCTTCTGCGAAAAAAGGTATATTTACACAATTTAAATCATGAGGAGTATTTCTGATTTTTAGTCATTTTATAAGTTTCGTCGAATGTCGGTATAATTCGTATAATGTCTTACCATCCAACATATTATTTGTATTTTCTTCATTATTCTTAAACTCTTCATTTTCTATCAATTCCCATTTTGGCAACTTTTGTTTCTTCACAACCTTGTTTTGTCAAGGAATATAAAAAAAGTATCGATTGGAACTCTTTTTCAGTACAAGTAGATTTATTTTCCTTTATCAATTCATTTGATCATGGCTATTCTACCCATAGATGCTGGTCGTTATGGCACCGATGAAATGAAGGAAGTATTTGAGGATCAAAAAAAGATTGAATATCAATTAGAAATAGAGGCATCAGTGGCCCAAGCACAGGCAGAGATAAGGATTATACCAAAGAATGCAGCTGAAAATATTTCAAAAATGGCAAGATCGGGAAGAATTAAAGTAAGAAGAGTAAAGCAATTAGAGATAAAAAGAGACCACGATACCGCAGCTTTGGTGGAAGCCCTAAGTGAAATATGCTTACCATCAGCAAGACCATGGATACATTACGGTTTAACAAGTAACGATTTGGTAGATACAAGTAGTTCACTACAGATGAGGGATGCAATTTGTATTATAGAACCAAAAGTAGCTAAGATAGCAATGATCCTTGCTGACCTAGCGGTAAAATTCAGAGAAATGCCGGCGGTTGGAAGAACACATGGACAACACGCAAGTATAATTTCATTTGGTTTGAAATTCGCAAACTGGGCAATTGAGATGTCAACTCATCTAGAAAGACTGGAACAATTGAAAGAGAGAATCCTGATTTGCAAGACTCTTGGTGTAGTAGGAACCGGCTCTCTTATGGGTTCTAAAGCCTTAGAGATTCAAAGAAGAGTAGCAAAGAAGCTTTGCCTTGTTCCTGCAGATGTGACGACCCAGATTATACCTCGTGAGAGATTTGCTGAATATTTTTTTGGTTTCGCATTGATTGGTTCAACTCTTGAGAAAATCGCAGTTGAGATTCGTAATCTACAACGAACAGAGATAGGAGAGGTCTCAGAACCTTTCAAAAAAGGACAAATGGGAAGTAGTGCAGTACCTGTCAAGAGAAACCCAGTTAAAAGTGAGCGAGTAACTTCACTATCGAGACTATTGCGTAGTCAGGTATCCGTCGCATTCGAAAATATTCCATTATGGCATGAGCGAGATCTTTCCAATTCGGCTAACGAGAGATTCACTCTTCCTACATGTTCAATACTTTTAGATGATATGCTTGTCACAATGACAAAGATTCTCAAAGAGATTCATGTTAACGCTATTAGAATAAGGCAAAATCTCGAACTTACGAAAGGTCAGATATTCGCAGAATTCGTGCTTGATGAATTGATAAAGAAGGGAGTCCCAAGACTCGATGCTTATAGAGATATTCAACGAGTGGCTTTTGCTTCTTCAGATGAGGGTACAGATTTTAAGGAAGCGGTTAAGAGAGATGGTAAAATTTCAACTTACCTTAAACCAGAAGAAGTGGAAAAGATTTTCATACCTGAAAATCATCTTGGATCCTCTAGCGAAATAATAGGAAATGTTTTCAAAAAGGTTAGGAATTATTGTTCCAAGTTTTCTTGATTTTCACTAAATTTTTGTGAATTAAAGAACCATATTGCATAGCCTTCTTCCTCTTTGAGGTCGATTCTTTTGGAACACCCATCGATGTAGCCAGTTTTCTAATAATATGCTTCCTCATTAAATCATCTTCATCAATTATTTTTTCTCGTAATGGAATCTTTTCGGATAAATCAATGAATTTTTTATCTAGAAATGGTTGCATAAAATGCACACCGAATTCAAAGGATACACGATTTACAGCTTGCATCAATTTAATCTCGTTCTCTAGTTTTATTTTCATCATATCCATTACTGCTTCTTTTCCATCCGAGATAGACTTTCTGTAAGAATTATAACCACAGAAAAGCTCATCTATTCCATTTGCAGTCAATACCTCGCCAATATTACACCTTTTTGCGAGTCTAGACACATAGTAAAATGCAATACAATTTTCATTCCATGAAAGATTGTCAATCTTATTCATTTCCCAAATTTGTTTTGCAATATCAGGAAAATTCTTATCAGATATAATATCTATCTCATGTTTAAATCCCATCATCTTTGCTATCTTTTTTGAAAAAGAGACATCATGAGAATTTTCAAATCCTATGGTGAGAAGTATAATGTCATAACCCAAGCCGTCTGTAATTTTTGCAAGGAGTGAACTATCCACACCGCCAGAAAATGAAATTCCAATTTTTTTTGTTTTACATAATTTTAGGACAGATAGAACCATTTGTGAATATAGTTCCATTTCAAGATCTGACATCTCTTTGCTAATTATTCCACTTACCAAAACCTTTTCCTTTTGAGAGTTAAATATAGGTTTGTCTAAAAAGAATTGTATTGGAAAAGATATCTGATCAAAAAGTAGAAGAGGAGATAACAAAGTTGTTAGGTTGGAGCATTAAAAATGGAAAACTTCACAAAGATTTCTTGTTTGAGGATTTTGTCGAAGCCTTTGGATTTATGACTAGAGCTGCAATGCATATAGAGAAAATGAATCATCATCCAGAATGGTTCAATGTATATAACAAGTTAAGCGTGGATCTGATAACTCATGATTCGGGAGGAATAACTCAAAACGATCTTGCCCTTGCACGAATTCTTAATTCCCTAGAAAAATAAAATGTCCGTTTCTTCACTTCTACAGAATTTATATACGGATTGACCAGAATTTTTTAAATGCCAACTGGTTCTGCTGTTCTAGATTCAGATTTTAGGTATATTGATAGAAAAGGAAATCTCTTAAGAAGTAGAACAGAGCTATCCATCTCCCAAATGCTTGAATTCTTACAAATTGAATACGAATATGATTACGATATTACTTTGCAAAAAGGTAAAAAAGTCAAAGTAGATTTTAACACTAATAGGGGCTTTATTGAGGTCATAGATGATGAAAAAGACATAGAAAAATACAAAGAACTTAAACAAGAATTGCAAGATATCAAAATAATTGCAATAGGTCATCCAAAATTTGCGGCACAATTAACTGAATTAGAAAATATCGTACTTCATAAAACTAAGGAGGTTCAGACTGGGTCTATATTCATAGAGGATCCTTCTTTTGCATTTGACTATGCACATATCTTGCCATTAGTTGAAAAGTGTTCTATATTACATGGTCATACATCATCCGTAATGGTCGAACTCGTCGGAGAAATGAAGAATAATTTATTAATTGATTTCGGAGAAGCAAAGAAAATAATCAAAGAAGTAATCTCAATTTTGGATCATAAATTTTTCATCAATGAGCAATATCTTTTAAATGAAGATGATTTGCATTTTAGGATAGCCTTTGATGGCCCCAAGGGTAAATTTGACCTCCAAGTTCCAAAGAATACAACATATCTATTGAAAGGAGAAGCTACTGTAGAAAATCTATCTACAGAAATAATAAAACTGCTTGTTCCAAAGATGCCAAAAAACATTGAAGCCATAGGTGTTTACATATACGAAGGTTACAATAAGGGTGCACACATAATTTCACAGATTTCTAAATTATAGTGACATGGAGCCTAAGATTAAGGAAACCGCTTGGAATCCCGAGATTGAAAGAAAAATTCTAAACGAGTGGGAAATGTCCAATATTTATCAATTTAAGCCAAATAAAGAAGTCTTTGTCATAGATACCCCTCCTCCTTATCCATCAGGACGACCTTGGCACATGGGTGCAGCTGCACATTACGCTCAGATTGATATGATAGCAAGAACCGCAAGAATGTCTGGAAAAAACGTCTTATTCCCTATAGGAATTGACAGGAATGGTCTTCCTGTAGAGATTTACACAGAAAAAAAATACAATATAAAAATGCGTGAAACTGAACGTGGTGAGTTCTTAAAGTTATGTGAAACTGCACTTGATGATCTAGAAGCAGAAATGATACAGATAATGAAAACCCTTGGTCTAAGCGGTAACTTTAGGGAATATTATAGGACGGATTCAGAAAAATATCGCGCTCTTACTCAATCTACATTCATTGAATTATGGAAAAAAGGATTAATTTATCTAGCAAAAAGACCCAATAATTATGATTGGGTAACAGGTACAACTATTTCAGACGCCGAAATAATTTATGACGAAATTCCTACAAATCTAGTCTTCATAAAATTCAAAATGAAAGATTCCAATAGTATAATTGTTGTAGCAAGTACCCGACCTGAACTTTTGTGTGCATGTCAAACAATAATCGTAAATTCCGATGATGGGAGATATAAAGATGTCATAGGAAAGAAGGCAATCATTCCATTGATAGATAGAGAAATCGAGATTAGAACTCATTCATCTGTTGATGAAAAATTCGGATCTGGAGCTGTAATGGTTTGTAGTTATGGAGATCAAAATGATGTATCACTGTTCAGAGAATTTAAGTTGCAAGAGATTGTTGCGATTGGTAAGGATGGTAGAATGACAGAAGCAGCTGGAAGATACGCTAATTTGAAAGTAAAACAAGCTAGAGAAAAAATAATCGAGGATTTACAGAACCAAAACCTTCTTGAAAAGATTGAGAAAATTAATCATAGGACTCCCTTATCGGAACGAAGTAAAACTCCAATTGAGATAATTTCAATGGAAGAGTATTATCTGAAACAAATGATTTTTGTAGAAAAGATAAAGTCTATCGGATCACAAATCATATTTCACCCACCAATGCATAAACAGATTTTGATGAATTGGCTTGAGTCAATTTCAATTGATTGGCCCATATCTAGAAGGAGATTTTATGGAACGGAGATACCCATTTGGTATTGCAAGAAATGTAAAGAGCCTCACGTCCCTCAACCTGGAAAATACTATAAGCCTTGGAAGGACGATAGTCCTATATCAAAATGCATAAAATGTGAAGGAATTGAATTTTTTGGTGAGGAAAGAACCTTTGATACTTGGATGGATTCGAGTATATCACCTCTTTACATTTCCAAATACCTCCAAGATGACCATTTTTTCAACAAAACATTTCCTGCTTCGATTAGACCCCAATCAAAAGATATTGTACGTACGTGGTTATACTATACAATACTTAGGTGTGAGCAGCTAACCGGCAAGATACCATGGGGCCAAGCCTGGATAATGGGATACGGAGTTGACGAACATGGTGCAAAAATGAGTAAGAGTAAAGGCAATGTTATTGATCCTTATCCAATAATTCAAAAGTTTGGTGCGGATGCATTTAGATTTTGGAGTGCAAGTGAGATTAACCTTGGATATGATTTCCGATGTTCTGAACAGAAGATAGAGTCTACTAAGAAAGTTCTAAGCAAGATTTGGAATATCTCAAGATTTCTTTCCGGATTTCCTGTTTTAAAATCTGGAAAAACTAACCCTTCAGACAAGTGGATACTCTCCGAGCTAAACAACTTAATCATAAAATGCCAGAAAGGTTACATCGAATTTAATTTCTTTATTCCGGCAACAGCTATAAGGGAATTCATGTGGAATTTATTCGCGGCACATTACATAGAAATGGTTAAAGGAAGAGCCTACGGTTCGGGCTTTTCAGACGAAGAGCGTGATGGAGCAATTTATACACTTCATAAAATACTTTCTACCCTACTCATCTTACTTGCTCCAATCATTCCTTTTATCACTGATTATTTGTGGCAGAATCTTTATTCTAAAAAAACAATCCACAATGAGTTATTTTTGGAGGTTGAAAATCATGAAGACTATACCAAATATACAAAAGATATAATTGAATTCAATTCTCAAATATGGAATAGGAAAAAAGGACTAAATATTTCACTAAAAGATGCGGTTGATGTTCAAATTCCAACCGAACTTGAGATATTTTCTAAAGATCTCAAAGCAATGCACAATCTGAAATAGTCTGGTCGTACATACTTCAATTTTATCAAAAGTCAATAATATCAGCAATAATCGCAATAGAATTCATTTGTAGAAAATTTATGGTAATTCTTCCACTACAAACATCATTCTCTTCTAGGTTCTTTAAATACTAATTTTGTATCAAACAAAGAGTTGAAAGCTATCATCATTCAACAACACGGGGGTCCAGAGGTTCTGTCGTATAAGGAAATGCCAGAACCTAACAAAATGAAAGGAGAAGTGAAAGTTAGGGTAAGTTGTTGTGCAGTAAATCATTTGGATGTATGGGTTAGAAATGGATTGCCTGGGAGACGGATATTATTTCCTCATATTTTAGGCTCAGATATTAGCGGAACTCTATTGGATGAATTTGGAAAATTCAAGAAGGGCGAAAAGGTTGTCATTTATCCTGCAATATCTAGTGACTCCAAAAGGACTCTATATTCTATCATAGGTGGATTTAGTCAGTATCAAGGAGGTTATGCTGAGATTATTTCAGTTCCAAAAACAAATATTTTAAAAAAGCCTGCTTGGCTTTCAGATGAAGAAGCATCCTGCATTAATGTTTCTTACCTTACAGCTTGGAACATGATTGAAAAATCTGGATGCAAGAAAGGAGATACCATACTTATTTGGGGATCAAATAGTGGTATTGGTTCAGCATCTATTTTATTAGCAAAAGCTTTGGGCTTGAGTGTTATAACAGTCGCCTCAAACAAAAGCAAATATAATTTTGCCGAGAATTTGGGAGCAGATTTTACAATAGATCGAAACAAGGCTGATGTAGCTACAGAGGTTCTTAAATATACTAAAGAGGTCGGAGTTAATTGTGTAATTGATCACGTAGGTTCAAAAACCTGGCCCATCAGCATAGAAGTTTTGAAGGTAAAAGGAAGGATGATCGCTTGTGGCACAACAAGTGGTGCAGAAGCCTTAGTTGATATAAGATCTTTTTATAGTAAAGAGGCACAGATAGTTGGAGCATATTTAGGTTCCAAACAGCAACTCATATCTTTACTTGAATTTATGAAATCAAAAAAAATAAAACCCATAATTGATAGTGTTTACGATTTGAAAAATGCAAAAATTGCTCATCAAAAAATGGAAGAACATAATCAGCGAGGAAAATTAATTCTAAGAGTGTCTAATTTGTAAATTTTCTACAATCACAATCTAAGACCAAGCAAGTTTCATTACTTCTTATATGATCATCTTTGAAGTGTCCACAGCTAACATTCTTACAAATACGCCTTGATTTTTCTCTCTCTACAACCTTTCGAGCTATAAGATTTGCTTTTTCTTTGGAATAACCTTTTTTGTCTATGTAATAATGGACAACTCTATTATAGAGTTCATTTGGGTTAAATTCGTTATGCAACATATGTATACGAAACAGAATTTAATCCATCAGAAGAAGATCTATCCCATTAGCTGATCTATTTCTTGTTATTATCATTAATATCATATTGTCTCAAAAATATTTTAATATGTCGAACCAGTTTTAGGTTTCTCAGTGAATCTTTGAATCAGCAACATATTAAATAAGATTTCAATTTTGATCTAAGTTGAAAATATTACATTTTTTTTAGTTAATCGATCTCTCATTTTCGCGTAAAATATTTAAAGCAGAACCAGATTTGAACCATTTTATCTGAAATTCGTTGTATGAATGATTAAGCATTATTTCTTCTTTTTTACCATCTTCATGACTAACAATGCATTTAACTTGCTTTCCAGGACATAGATCTGCAAGTCCTAAAATACTCAAATGATCCATTTCCTGAATCTTATCATAATCTGATTGATTGGAAAAGGTAAGCGCAAGTATTCCCTGTTTTTTTAGATTGGTCTCATGAATACGAGCAAAACTTCGAACGATAACTGCCGCACATCCAAGATATCTTGGAGACATAGCTGCGTGTTCTCTGCTACTGCCCTCTCCATAATTGTTATCTCCTACTACAATCCACTTGATTCCATTTTCTTTGTATTGTCGCGCTATAATTGGAAATGATTCCATCTTTCCATTAAGTTGATTTTTTCCCTTTCCGACATCATTTGTGAAAGCATTGACAGCACCTAGAAAGATATTATCACTTATCCTATCTAGGTTACCACGATACATTAACCATGCACCTGCGGGTGAAATATGATCTGTGGTACATTTACCTTTTACCTTTAACAAGATTGGTAGTTCCAAAAAATCCATGCAGTCCCATTTTTTGAATGGTTCTAGTTTTTGTAACCTATTACTTGAAGGATTTATTATGACATCCACATCATTAGGATTTGGAGAGGGTGAAACATATACATCCTTGATTTTCTGAAATCCGATTGAAGGTAAATCTGAGACACGTATAGGAGGATCAAGTTTGAATTCTTTGCCATCAGATGTATTTAACGAGTCTTTGAGTGGATTAAATGAAAGTTTACCTCCTAATGCAAGGGCAACTATAAGTTCAGGACTTCCAATGAAACTCATTGTTTCTTTTCTTCCATCATTTCTTCCTGGAAAATTTCGATTATAGGAATTCACTATTGTGTTTGGCTCCCCAGGTTTAAGCTCAGGTCTCCTCCATTGTCCAATACATGGACCACATGCATTAGCAAGAACAGTGGCTCCAATCGCGGTTAGAGTTTCCATCTGTTTATCTCGTTCGATTGTTGCTCTAATCAGCTCAGAACCGGGGGTCACAAGTAAAGGAACCTTTATTTTTATTCCTTTAGACAATGCCTGTTTGGCTACACTAGCTGCTCTAGTCATATCCTCATAGGATGAATTGGTGCAGCTGCCGATTAGAGCTACGGATATCGTATCAAGATAATTATTTTTCCTCACATCATCTGCAAGTTGAGATATCGGTCTTGCAAGATCCGGGGTATGTGGACCAACAATATAGGGTTCTAACTGTGACAAATCTATTTCTATAACCCTATCAAAATACTTTTCTGGATTTTTCTCAACCTCAGGATCTCCAATAAGAATTTCTCTGTATTTATTCGCAATATCTGCTATCGGGCCTCTTTTTGTAGCCCTAAGATAAGCGTCCATCTTTTCGTCATAAGGGAAAACAGAACATGTAGCTCCAACTTCAGCTCCCATATTTGTTATAGTAGCCTTTCCAGTGCAGCTAATTG
>CAZIHN010000035.1:0-13906 GCA_964538845.1 uncultured Nitrosopumilaceae archaeon
TAAGGTATTTCCAAAATTGGAAAGTCATCGGAAATCTTATTAAAAAATTGTCTCAGTACAATGCAGTGGGAAAAATTCTTTTCTTACCAGCACTTGTTGCGATCCTAGCATTTGTTCTAGTGGGATTTCTAAATCAGGATGTTTTTGCTATAGGATATGACATCAAGGACAAGCCCTCATGTATTGTCGTGCCAGCAGCCACATGGAACAACTCTACCCATTCGTGCAGGCTAAACCACGTGTCACTGACGCTGGCATCTAGTGATTCGCTCAAGGTAGAACATGGAGTTGTCTTTTCAATAAACAATGGTACTACAATTGTAAACATGGGAACCATAACCAACAACGGAGTACTTAACGACAACAATGGATCTGCAATATCAAACAAAGGAACCCTTAGTAGCAGTGGAACTCTAAACCTTAATGGTGCAGGCACATTATCCAACTCTGGTACATTTACAACCAATGGTAGCATGCTCAACAATGCTGGAAAAATAACTAATCTATCAGGTGGTACAATAACAAACAAAGGTTTTGTATCTAACAACCCACACAGCACCTTAGAAAATATTGGCACCATTAATAACCATCTGGTATTTGGCAACTTTGGAGCGACAGTAATTAACAGAGGGACAATAAATACCGATTCACATTTTTACACTACAATAAAAGGCAACCCCTTCAACAACGGCACCTTCATCAATACATCGACTGGAAAAATCAATAACAATGCGTTTAATCTGGACTTTGACGGCCCGGTAACCAACAATGGTATCATAACTAACATTGGTTATTTGGAAGTGAGGCACCTTGGATCTTTGACTAACAATGCCAGTGGAGCAATAACAAACGGTGGTCATTTCATAAACGATGATAGTCACCTGATAAACAGCGGCACAATAAACAACATCCTGGGAGGCGTCATGTTTAACGAACTTGGCGCCTTGACAGTCAACAACCATGGAGGAATAATCAAGAGTCCTGGAATAATAAACAACTATGCTTTCAGCACGATATCCAACAGTGGTACGATAATTAATCTACCAAGTAATAACCCAGCAGGGACGATATTTAACAAAGGCACTTTGAACAATAAAGTAGACGGAATCATCGAAAACAATGGAACTACCAATAACAATCCAATTGGAACGATTAACAACGATGGAACAATTCACAACAATGGAGTTCTGGCCAACCATTGTTCTGGTACCATCAATAATTCAGGAACCATTACAGGCAATCCAGTAACAAATCCCTGTCCTTGATTGCAATCAAACCATATTTTGTTTTCTAAGAACAAACCAGTACAATTTTTTTACAACTCCATTGCTATTATCATAATCTTAAATTATTTCTAGATAAGGTATTTCCACGATTGGAAAATCCCTAGTACGCTTATGAAAAACTTGTCACAGTACTATAGGGTGAGAAAAATTCTTTTCTTGCCAATATTAAACAACAATTTCAAGATAATCAATCGCTGCGGTGGAACTTTCAATAATTCAGGAACAATTAGCGGCACTCCGAAAATAAACAATTGCTGAGACTCTCTAGCGTCGGTAGGCTCGCAGAACTCTCTCGATAACCAGTCCTGCGATAACAACTGCGAGTGTAAAGACAACTGACCAAAGTATATCAACTGGAATTGCTGAGCTATGTGCCTGGACTGCTGGTGTCAGGACCTGAGTTGCATTGTGATCCGCACCATATGGCATAGGGACTGTACCTCCTGTAGACTGGCTTGTTTGCAAGGCAGGTCCGTTGTTTGATATAGTTCCTTCAACGGGGGGGGATCGAATACCTCCAAACGAACCATTAGATACGTTAGGTGCATTTGTGGTAGGACTCAACTGGACATTCTGGTTAATTCTTGAGACAAACCATGTAGCTACCGCTGCTACGGCAATAGCTGCAAACCTGTAAATTGTCTTAAACGAGTTTGCAAGCGACTTGCTAGTCTTTGCCCTCTCTGTCACCCCCGAAGGCAGGATAACTATAGCAAATTTCGATGATGTGTAAAATTTCATGTCCTGGGTCTTGATATTTTTTCCAACATTTGTTATCTTGACGATTCCCATCTCTTGCATTTTTTTCAAGTGATAAATAACAAGCGGCAACGACATGCCTGTCTTTTGCGATATCTGGTTTGCAGAAAGTACGTTGTCAAATAACAACTTCATGATGTTTCTTCCAGTCTCGGAGCTTAGCAGCTGGCCAATTGACTTTATCTTTATGTCATCTGTTGAAATTATCTCTACTTTTTCAGCTAGTCCTATTGTCTGGGCTTCTTTAAAATCATCCATTGCAGGTTTTTTGTTATCACTTATCATATCGTTATTTAGTATTTCGGTTAAATTTCAATTTAATCAAACCCTATAAGCATTTTTCTATAATGTAATCTCCAGGAGAAATCAAAGCATGAAAAAATATCTTGCATACTCTGTAATTGTTTCTGCTGTATTTGTATCTTGCATAATTGGAATGTTAATTCTTTATGCAAACAATTCCGAGGGACAGGTATCAGGGATTGATTATGGTAATAACATCGTTCCCTGGAGTAACATACCACTTGACCAGTCCCTTGGTCTAAAAAAGTTCAACACTACTGAAGAGCTGAAAAGTTTTTTGCTTCTTGCCCAGGCAAGAAATAATGCGCAATCTTCCATAATGCAAGATAGCATTCAAAGAGGATGTCCAAATTGCGGCGTTGCCATGCCAGTACCATATGGAGCTCTTAGAATGGCACCTAGTGCAAATACCAACGGCCCTGAAATGTCACAGAGTACTGTTGCACCATCCCTTGAGGCTGGTACTGATTACTCGACAACAAACATACAGGTCAACAATGTCGACGAGCCAGACTTTCTAAAAAATGATGCCAAGTATGCATATATTTTATCGCAAGACAAGCTTACTATAATCGATGCTTATCCGGGAGACACTGCAAAGATAATCTCAAAGATTGGACTTGATATCCAAGGCCAGTCGCTTCAGAACATGTTTCTAAATAAGGACAGGCTTGTGGTTTTTTACAATGGAAATGATCAGAGGTTTGCAATACCGCAGTACGATTACATGCCAAGCCCAGTCTTTACTCCTACGACTCATGCCATAGTAATAGATGTCTCTGACAGGGAGAACCCAAAGATTTTGAAAAACTATGAGATAAGCGGCAATTACTTTAATGCAAGAATGATTGGTGATTACGTCTATCTTATCTCAACTAGCAGCGTGGACTATAACAATCCAGTACCTCCTGTTGTTAGAGAATCGGCTAAAGCAATCCTCTCACCCCCCGTATATTACTATGGCATCCCGGAACCCAGCTACAACTTTAACACGGTAACGTCGTTTGATATTTTTTCAGACAAGATAAACTCCCAGACATATCTTATGGGCTCGACTGGGACTCTATACGTATCCACTAGTGCAATCTATATTGCATATCAGCAGAGCTATCCATACTATCTGGATGCAAAAGAGAGATTTTCATCTGTTATAGTACCGCTCTTGCCAGAGGATGCACAAAACAAAATAAAGACAATTGAGAACAGCGGTCTTGACCCGGATACCCAGTGGGCACAAATATCTGATGTTATGCAAGGCATTTACAACAGTACCTCGCAAAATGACAAGGATCAACTCTTTAACAATATCCAAAAAGCATTGCAAGACTATAACTATCGTATCCAGGACACAACAAGAACTGTAATTGAAAAAGTTGCCATAGACAATGGAAGTTTAAAGTATGTTGCACAAGGCTCTGTTCCTGGATATCTTTTGAACCAGTATTCCATGGACGAGTCTGACAACAAGCTACGGGTTGCAACAACATCACAATTTTACAATCCCTCAAATGGTAATTGGCAATCAAATAATGTCCTTGTGCTTGATGACTCGCTAAAAATTGTTGGTCATCTTGAAAAGATTGCTCCAAATGAAAAGATCTATTCTGCAAGATTCATGGGCGACAAGCTCTATCTTGTAACATTTCGCCAGTTCGACCCGTTCTTTGTAATAGACCTATCATCGGACACACCTAAAGTTCTTGGAGCTTTGAAGCTTCCTGGATACTCGGGCTACTTGCACCCCTATGACCAAAATCATATCATAGGCATAGGAAGGGAGATTATGCAAAACGAGCCATATGGAGTCAAGATTTCTTTGTTTGATGTATCCAATGTCAGTAATCCGGTTACTGTTGATACAATTGATGTAGGAGGACAGACATCAAACTCTGATGTGCTCTCTGATCCTAAAGCACTTTTATTTGATAAAGAAAAAAACATACTAGTCATTCCAATCTCAGAGCAACAGTATGGACCTCCAATAGAATCAGATGCGCCTACGACTGATTTGCCATATTCAGGTAACTGGCAGGGATTCTATGTCTACGGAGTTGACACTACAACTGGTTTTACAATCAAGGGTAAAATCGAGCATAACAACGGTACAGACTATGGGTATCCGCAGGGAAGCAGATCGTTTTACATAAACGACTTGCTATACACGGTAACCCCTAGCTTGATGAAGATAAACGATCTCAATAACCTAAGCCACGAGATAAACCACATAGGTCTTGATAATACCGGGCAGATAATCAAGTACATGCCATAGTAAAGATAATTATTTTTTAAAAAATTATGAATCAAGCTCCCAGTCATTTTTTCCACATTTGCACTGTATGCCATAATGCACTAGGTATTGCATGTACTCTAGATCAGTACACGGACCTTGATCAGGAATCGTGACTTGGGTCTTGCACAACCTACATCTTGCAACAAAGTCATCCATTAGTAATAATTAGATTTACAAGATTATTAACTAAATTATAACAAATCTGATTCTATGATTATTTTTGAAATCAATTAATTATGACATTAGATTATTGTATATAATGCGTGCATTCTTTGGACTTTTGATAGTAGTCGGATGTCTCTTAATCGGAGTTTTTGCAATAACCAATTATCTTCTACCAGACGTTATCTGCAAAAATATTCCTCCTCCTGCTAGCATTGGATCTAAACCGGGAGAATATGATTCACAATTGCTCAGCGATATATGTTCTGGATTAACTTGAGATAAACATCCTTTGCTACTGAAGTTAATATTTTATTGATGGTACAAAAAGTTGGCCTGATAAGTTTTCATTGCCCAGCTTGGAATGGTAATTACATGCGTTATTGCACCGCCATCTGACCATGATGTGAATGTATAGCTGTGGCCATGAATGACTTGGGGTGTTGTTGTGCTCAATTCCCAGTGAGATCCTTTTGGAAGAATTAGTGTTACTGGAGTAGCATATTTTGTGCCATTAAGTGAAATTATCAAAGGATCAGAATGATTTGTCTTAAAGGTAACAGGTACTGTAGTGCATGAATTTACAAGAGGATTGCCTGTAACCGGATTGCCAGTAAAGACACTATTGCAAAATTCATGCATTACACCGAGGTTGCTAATTGAACCAGGATTATGGATGGTGCCAGAGTTGTTGAAGGTTCCATTAGTGTTAATGGTGCCAGAATTACTAAGGGTAGGGCCTAAACCAGCATCGATAGTAACAATGGAGCCATTAGTGACAGCTAGTGTCACTCCTGCAGGTATTATGAAATCACCTGAGATGTCAAATTTGGTTCCTGAATCAAGGATTAGAGAACTTCCAGAATTCATATTCAAGGAATCAGATTGAAACGAGCCAGAATAGGCAGTGGGGAATCCAAACTTTATAGTATCTCCAGCTGATAGTTGAAGAAGTCCACTATTATTGAAAGTACCAATGCCAAAAACAGATGAATTGATGAAACCCTTGTCTTTGATTATACCAGAGTTATTGATAGTACCACCACTTTTCAGAGAACCCAAGACGGTTGCATTGCCTCCTGGATTGACAGTAAAGACGGATGCAGAACCAAGCGAAACTGTAACTCCTGATGGTACAAGAAAAGTCCCTGAGAGGATGGTAAGTTTAGTGCCAGAATCAAGTGATACCAAGCTACCAGAATTGAGGTTAAAGGTTCCGGTGTTGGTTAACGATCCTGCAAAGCTTGATGGACCTGAAAATGTTATCGTAGTTCCTGAATCTAGATCTAGGATACCATTGTTATTAAAAGTACCAGAGTTGGTTAGTGTTCCATTGTTGGCTATAGTCCCAGATGGGGTATTGGTTAGTGTTCCAGTACTGGTTATAATGCCAGTATTGGCATTGGTTATGCTTGCTGTATTGGTAATCGTACCTTTGTTGGTAAGTTTGCCTGTAGCCAAGTTATTGAGAAAATCTCGTTGATTCAAGCTAGCAGATGGATTTACAATAATTGTTCCAGAGTTTCCAATAATGCCGTGCAGTTCAAATGTTCCAGTAATTTTTAGAGTAATACCAGATTTGACATCAAGTGAGTCAGTAGAAAAAATTGCTGGACTTGAAACAGTACAAGTAGAGTTTACTGCATTCCAGACTCCAAAAAGAGGATTTCCTTGGCATGAAGCCTGGTCCTTTAGAGTAAATGCGGTAGCATGTGCATCTTGAGGTAAAAATGACATGATGGAAAACAGCGCTATAGTAACTGGCAAAAGCAACAGAATCTTCATCTATTTCTGTTAATCCAAGAAGCAGATAAAGATAATTCCAAACTGCCAAAGTTGGAAATAATTTATATACAAACCGAGGATGCAAACTAATAGATCTAATTACAAAACCGCTCATGTTGGAGAACCTTTAAGATCACACAAAGAAATCCAACTTGTGGAAAAATTAAAAATATTAGGAATCTCATTTTTAATCAGTTCTGCAATACCGTTTTTTTATTCTATTTGGGGATTGATGATTTACCTCATTGGACGAGATAAATCTCATTGCAATCCATGTACAATGAACCAGGGAGGATTTAATTTTGAAATTTTCTTTTGTGCAATAACGGCAATTCTAAGTGTCACAGGAATAATTTTACTTGCAATAAATCGGAAAAATTTGAAAAATGATTCTAAAAATTAGAAAAAAACCTTTACTATATAATATTCCTCAATTATGATTTGTTGGAGAATTCTAGCACTTGTTTATTATCGGGTTTCCAGAAATCGTTCCATAATTTTTGACGATGCCTCCACAGTAGTTAATTATCTTGCTATTATTTGCAATGTTGCCGCTGATATGATTTAGTATTGTAGCATTTCGGAAATTGTTGATTGTACCATTATTGTTTATTTTCCCACTGTTATTTAGAATGGAGCTGTTTTTAATAACGCCAGTAGACCCGTTGTTTAGAGTGCCTCCTGAATCGTTTATCAACTTGCCATGATTGTTGTTAATCATACCATTATTAGTTAAAATTGCTCCCGAAAAAATGTCTATCACACCGCCGCCATTGTTTTCAATGTCACCTGAATTAGTCATGTCATTAGTGTTGATGTTCAGGGTGCCTCCATTATTGTATATCGTGTTATAGTTGTTGGAAAATTCATTCTCCAAGGTTATGGTACCTGAGTTAGAGATAACCCCCGAGTTGGCAAATGGAACATCTAGAACAATCATATTAAAATTGTATAAGGTGCCTACGTTGGTGAAGGAACCATTTGCATCGCAATCACAAATAGATTTGTGTGTAAAGGAACCTGTGTTCTTGAATGTTCCATAGTTCTGAAAATTTCCTACGTCGCTTAGGATAAAAATCCCAGAGTTGATTACGGTTCCGGGTTGAGAGTTAACAAATAAGTTCCAATTGTTTTGGATAGTGCCAGTGTTCTTGAGCAAACCATAGTTATAGATATCACCGCCAAAAATTCCACCTGTATCATCTATTCCACCATTAATCAAAGTACCAAAGTTATTGAAAGTATCATATAGGTAAATAAAGCATCCATCGCAATTGGTTTGGATAGTGCCAGAGTTATTTGTATTGCCTCTGAGAGTCAAGTGAATAGCAGATACTACATTCAATGAATCGCCAGAATTTAGGGTCAAGTTGGTTATGACGCATGTATCATTTGTGCCAATCCACGTACCGGCGGGTGGAGCTGCCTCACAAGATGCTTGATCCTGAAGAGCGATTGATACACTTGCATGAGCGTCTTGAGGAACCAATGATAAAATTGAGATTATTGCAGCTACAAATATTGGCAAGAAAAGAATTTTTTTCACTGCATTGTATTGAGACAATTTTTTAATAAGATTTCCGATGACTTTCCAATTTTGGAAATACTTTATCAAGAAAAGTAGGAAGTAATATGACCTTAATTTAAGCAAAGGACTAGCTTACGACTTCATAAAACAATGGAACCGGAAGAATTTCTAGATGTTTGAAACTTTGAATTTGAAACCTATCAAATTCAATATTTTTATGCATGTCTCCATATTTTTCAGCATTTTCAAATTCTACTAGTATTCTATGGGAACCGTCACTTTTTTCAAGAAGCCTTCTAGAAACAAATCCATCAAATTTTGATGCTAATTTGTTTGTCTCTGCAAAGGCATTTTTGTAATTATCTATCGCATCTTTTTTTATTTTTAAATCTGCTATTACAACGAACATATTGAATTTCTAAGAGGGATGTAATTAAACATATTCTATATACATTTCATAAATCTCAATTCAGATTATGAAGAGCATATAACTAATTCACCTTATTCTTTCCCAGATTATCTCAATATTGTTACTTTCAATTTAAATAATTTTCTGACCAAGATACCATTATGGAATGTACACATGAATCATGTAGGTCAGAAGGACATGGAATGGGACATGCATCATGCGGATGCGGCTCTGGTGAATCATGCGCATGCGGCTCTGGCAGGCCATACGAATCCTGTTGTGGCGCCGAGATGGACCCTGTGGAGATTTCTATGAAGATGTGGCACAAGGCGTTCTTTGAGGCAATGCACCAAGTCCACGTCGAGAAGCTAAAGAAAAAGATAGAATCCTCGTGGGGACAAGGCATCGATAAAGCCGCAGATGCTGCACTGGAATCATTTGGCAAGATGTGGCAATCTATGCAACTGACTTCAGAAGGAAGAAACGAGTTTGCGTCCAAGTTGCACAAGATTTATTCTGAAAACAAATAGGTGACATAACACCTTTCTCCCCTTTTTTAAAATATATTATTTCCATTTTTGGTAGAGCAATACCCAAACAAGTTTGAATTGAAATTTCCAAACTTGGCAGACCAAATTTATAATTTCAATTATTGTAATAATAAAGCATGTTCGGGCATTATTTCGATACATGGGTAAGAAATGAGAACTAGGATACTAGTACCAGGAATTCTTGTCTTACTTGGCGGACTGGCAGCACACTATCTGGCTCCTTGGGTCTTCAATGGTTTAAGCTCAAGCTTCATTTTCACTCAGGCACCAGCTACTCAGGCTAGCGGGTACTCTAGTGGAATATACACGGACAATAATTTAGGCCAGATACTATCTGGCGTAAAATTGCTAGCAAAAATTACCGATATAGCAAGTATTGCAACTATAATTGTTGGAATTTGTATAATACCATTTGGCCTTTTTGCAATGAAAAAATCCACATTATACCATAAAACATACAATAAAACAGGTTCTGCAGCGTCTGAAATTCTCAAACAAAGACTTGCCAAGGGTGAGATAGACATAACTGAATATAAAACTCTGGTAAAATATCTACGAAACTAGAGTTTATTTTTGAAAATCAAATACATCTGCTAAGTTAAGACAGGATGAATTAGAATTTGGCACACTAGCTAGAACAGATTGGATTAGCGAAATATTATTTGCAAGTTATTGCTACCAAAATAGCATAAACCAAGCATCAGAAAGTCCTCTAAAAAACCCGCTATATCGATTTCTATGGATCACAATGTTTGCAGGAGACATTGGCACTTCGATGCAGACAGTCGGATCTGGCTGGCTGTTGACTTCTCTTGTCCCCTCTCCCTTTGTCGTATCCCTTTTGCAGGTAATGACAAGTTTGTCGATATTTCTGCTTGCCCTTCCTGCTGGAGCTATAGCAGATATTGTTGACAGACGTAAACTATTCCTTGCCACACAATACTTTTGCCTTGGAGTAGGTGTAATTTTATCACTTCTTACACTTGGAGGCTATACAACATCTTCAGTTCTCATAGTCTTTACCTTACTACTTGGACTGGGCAATGCCATGGCCTTACCTGTTAATGTCGTAGTACAAACCGAACTTGTCTCAAAAAAGCAGGCTCTTGTTGCAATGACACTATTTTCAGTGGCAATTTACATAGGGTTTGCAGTAGGTCCCCTTCTTGGCGGATTAGTAGTTGCAGCAGCCGGACCATGGGCAGTATTTCTGCTTGATGCACTATCATTTGTAGGAATCATAATTTTTCTTCACAAGTGGAAAAAACCATCAGAGAACAAGACTTTACCTCCTGAACAGGTAGTCAGAGCAATTCGTGCTGGATTACAGTATATGCGTCACTCATTCCATGTCCGCGCACTACTTGTCAGAGACTTTGCAACTACAATTTGTGGTAGTGCAGTGATATCCCTTTTGCCACTTTTGTCTCGTAACGAGGCAGGTTCAAACTCTATCATATTTGGAATTCTAGTTGGTGCATTTGGCATGGGAGGATTGGTGAGTGGACTTGTCATAGCACCAAGAATAAAAAATGTAACAATAGAAAAGCGTGTAGCAGGTTCAACAATTTTGTATTCTAGTGCAATGGCGGGCATCTCACTTGTTCATGGTGTAATTGTCTTGTTTATTGGCCTTTTTACAATTGGAGTTGCTCTGATAATTATTTCATCTAGTTTGAATTTTGTCGCATTCAATTCAGTATCACCATGGGTAAGAACACGTGTAGTCTCTGTTCATCAAATGATGTATTGGGGTGGAGTTGCATTTGGCAGCATAATCTGGGGAATTGTGGCAGAAATTTGGGGAATTCCAACAGCATTGCTTGCGGCAGCAATAGGACTGGTGATTGGCCTTGTTACCTCAACTCGTTACAAACTAAAACCATTGGCAGATGTTGATCTAACTCCATCAATGCATTGGTCCATGCCACGAACAATGATTGATCTCGATGAACATATTGAGGGAACAGTACTAGTTGAGGTAGAGTTTGCAATTGACCCTGCGCGTTCAGTCGAGTTTGAATCTGTAATGAACGGCGTTCGTTCTGTAATGTTACGCGATGGAGCAATCAGTTGGGACCTTTATCACGACATTGAAAACCCAAGTCGTTTTGTCATGATGTTTGTATCGCAGTCCTGGACTGAACATTTGCGCCAACATGAACGCATTACTAAATCAGACCGTATACTCGAAGAACGTGCATTTTCATTTCATATAGGAAAAGATCCTCCACGAATAACCCATTTGATTAGCGAGAATACGTTAAAACAAAATCAGAATTCAAAAAAGGATGATAAGACGTGATTTTTGATAGAAGATGATACTTGTCCTATTTGTAATTCAAGGGGAGTTTTTTCAAATCCAAAATTAGCTAGAACCGAATAGAAATTATAAAAGCTAGTCCAATTTGACCCCAATAACGAGTGGCTTGCCTACTCTTTTTGAAAATATGCTGACAAGAGATACCATAAAACCATACTTTTTTTTTCTTAGATAAAGCGCCTCTTTTGATTCAGACTCGTCTGCAAAGTATGCCTTTCCTGTCACCCATGGACCTTTGATGTCTCCTTTAAAGTCAGAAGGAGCAAGGCGTACCTTGTCAGTATGTCGTAGTCGCTTTATCTTGCCTGTACCAGACGGTGTAGTAATATACAAAATCCCTTTAGAAATTACAAACCAGATAGTAGTCTTTACTGGCTCACCACTCTTTTTGTAAGTCTCCAGGTTTGCATATTTTCGGTCAGAAAACAAGGCTAGATTGTCTGAGGACATGTTACAAAATCATGATTTTAGGGAAATAAAGCATTCCATACAAACGCCAAAAAGGAAAAAATCAAAAGTTGGCAATGAGATATTTATCTCTTAAAGTAGTGTTAAGAATTTTCATTACTCTTGTGAGAAGGTTAATCATCATCCATGCCGCAAATAGGTTATGGAAAGACATAGACCAAAAGGCATCTCGCTAATAGGAATTCTTAGTATCATAGCTGGAATATTCTTTATAATTGCAGGAGTGGCGATTTTTTTTGTAATTCCGCTTCTTGTAAACAAACCTGAAATGTTTCAAGGCAAATACAGCACAATGTCATACCAGCTTTTTACAGGACCAGTGGGATATGCCATTGCAAGTGGAATTACCGCACTAGGAGCTGCTGATATTATAGTAGGATTTGGGTTATTGAGAGGAAAACAATGGGCATGGAAGGTAGCAGTGATTCTTTCCTTGATTTCTATTGCAGGCGATATCATATCACTGATAACACAATTTAAGGATTCAAATCCAGCAGGTTCTGTCATTGGAATCATTATTTCTTGTGTTATTTTGTATTATCTCTACAGACCTCATGTCAAGTCATATTTTGGCAAAACACCTACACCAGGAACAGAATCTTTCTCAAAACCAGGCCCGTAAAGTGTATAACTAACACATGTGGTTGATTAGTCGCATTTTGAATTAATCACAATACAATTTGCAGTTATACAGTTTTACGGCGAACAATTAATTATCGAGTTGGTTCTGCGCCACCATTACATGTATATATTTTGATCTTAGTTAAGGGAACGTTACTTTTCCCATATTTGGAAAATTCATTGTCTATAAGGGAATAATAAACCATTTTCTCATAACTTTTAAGATTAGTTTAATGGTCATCCAAAAAAATTGAATCCAATAAACAAGCGTTATTATCATTTTGTTCAATTTTACATTATTTTCTATTTTCCAAAATTGGAAAAACCACAAGGAAATTAAAATTAGACCAATGATTTGCATATCTTGTATTTATGAAAAAATACAGAACAGCCTCTATTTACCAAACCAAAAATAATAAAAATACAGATGATTATAAAAGTAGAAAAAATTCAAACAAATGTCATAGGATTATTGACATGAAGATAGTCCAAATCGGTACTGGTGGATTTGGCAAAAATCATGCTCGTGTGCTTTCCCAGCTAGGAGTATTATCATCTATTTGTGATGCGAGTCCAGAGAGAGCAGAAGAATTTGGAAAAAAATACACTGTAAACTATTATACAAATATAGACAAACTATTAGAGACTGAAAAATTTGACGCGGCATTTGTTTGCACTCCATCTTCAACCCATTTTGGTATCGCCAAGAAATTACTGGAACAAAAAAAGAGTGTCTTTGTAGAAAAACCGTTGACCTATGTCCCTAGTGAAGGAGAACAACTACTAGAATTAGCAAAAGAAAAAAACGTAATACTTACTAGTGGATACATTGAGAGATTCAATCCTGCAGTATCAGATGTTAAAGAATATGTTAGTTCAAAAAAGTTTGGCGAGCTTATCATGCTAGAGTTTCACAGAGAGAATAGGTTGCCAGACAGAATCAAGGACGTTGGAATTATTTATGATACCGCAGTTCATGATATCGATACTGCCATGTGGCTCTTTGGCGATGTTCCAGAGTCGTTTTCGCAAGATCTGGCAAAATAAGACAAGAGCACGAACGCTTTTCAACAATAATGCTAGGATTCAAGAACAGAAGAGTTGCCATAATATCATCAAACTGGATTACCCCATTGCGCATTAGGAGATTTAATGCGGTATGTGAAGAGGCGATGATTTCTTCTGATTTTATTACTCAAGAAGTAAAAGTCGAGACTAAAGTTGGTACTCAAATACCAAGAAGAGATAAAGTAGAGCCATTACTGCTAGAGATTCAGAACTTTATTGCAGCAGTGGAAGGTAAAGAAGAGTTAAGAGTTATGCCACAACATGCTGTAAATACAACAAGGGTTGCAGAAGCGGCATTAGCATCTTCACGTAAGGGAATCGCAATAAATCTTGAATTGAAATCTTAGAAAAGA
>CAZIHN010000036.1:0-13736 GCA_964538845.1 uncultured Nitrosopumilaceae archaeon
GTAAAGATAAGCAGCTCGTTCAATTACAGAGTCTGAAATTTCAAGTTTTGATTTAATCGATTCCATAATGACAAAAGCTGATCTCAAATTTCTATCCGAAGAGTTTGACTTGCTTCTGCTATCCCAAGTTCTCAGTCTGTTGAATGTAAATTTCATGTAAGAGGATATAGAATTTCCTGATGCGTCTTTGTTAGCAGATCCAATTACTGTTGACAGTCCTTTATCATGGATAGATAATGTTGAAGCAATTCCTGTTCTGCTTCTTTCATTATATTGTTCTTGACTAAAAGACCTTTGATCGGGACCTTGATCTTCTACCTTGTCCTTTATTACAAGGCCACAACTACCACATATTACTTCCCCTCTAATACTATCAGTTACGATTGGTCCGTGGATACCATTGTTTTGTGGGCAAATTCCTATCGGTTCAGTTGATCCCCCACCTCTTAATTCCGGATTAGCCAATTGAGTTCTTACTTTCATTTGTATAGTTACTATACACATGAAAGTATTTAAACTGGACAGTGAGATGCCTGAAATTAGATTAACTTTGGGTAAGTTTCTCTTAATTTGGAGAAAAATGAATCACTTGAGAATCTGAGGGGCCCTTTCAAAAACTTGTTTGTAGGTACGCGGTTTGCCATCCTTGAATACATCATTTGCACAGTATTGCATTGAAAATGCAGCCATTTGATCCAAAATAGGTTTTAGTGCTCGGCCTTTTTCTGTTATCACATAATCTATTCTAACAGGCGAACCAGGAAAAACTTTTCTTTCAATTACACCATTTTTTTCCATTTCATGCAATCTTGCAGAAAGAGTTTTTGGGTTTATTCCTTCTATTGATTCTAAAAACTGGTTAAACCTAGACTGGCCAAGAGCCATATTTCTTAGGATATGAACAGTGAATTTTCTTCCAATTATTTTAAAGGTATTATCAATTGGGCATGTCTTCATATTTTCCATCAATATTTTGCATTCTTCGTCCTTCAAGATAGCCCCCATCTTCATTGACAAAAGAATCATTCCAGTTTATATACTTACCTTTGTATAGTTAGTATAGAAATATCAACAATAAAAATGAATATAAGAAAAAAGTGATATCAAATTAAGCAAGGTAAAATTGTCCTTAATTATTTTCGAAAACGCGCTGCAAAGGTATCAGCAGAGTCGTTATGCAAATCATTTTGAAACTGTTCTTGTATTAGTTTACCATATATCACCAAATCTCTCACTTGCATTTCCATGCGTGATTTGAGTCTTGGATTTGTGATTAATCCGTCAGTAATATCATCATGACTGTTTACCGAAATTCCGTAAGGTAAACTCCATCCATAGCATTGTCTTATTGCTGTCCTCATTTGGTCCATTACAGTTAGACCTTTCTCATGAGATGCACAAATGTAGCCAAAGGTTTTTCCTGCAAATTCTGTCCAAAAATAATCAAGAAAGTTTTTCATCGTTCCTGACATTGATCCATGGTAATCAGGAGTTGCAAGAATGAATCCATCTGCCCAGTTCACAGTCTTTTCGATTTCTTTTACTTCATCATTGGATTGATCCACATTTGGATCATATGGTGGCATCTTTTGTTCCTTCAAGTCTAATAGTCTTGTTTCAGCACCATGTTTTTTTGCCAATTCTAAAGAAACCTTTAGTATGAATGTACTTGAAGAATTATCACGCAAACTTGAAGCTACACCTAAAATCTTCACGTTTGTCGTTATCAAAAGGTCATAAAGAATGTTATTCTTTTTTGCGGTTTTGTTGTTTACTGATTTGTCTTGTAAATATATCACATTCGATTATGTCATTTAACATGGTTCTAAAGAAAACTTTAGCTCGAATATGTTGGGTGTGACTAACTTTACAAATCGGAGGTCAATTAATAGTGTGAATCTCTTTATTTAATTGGAGAAAAACTATTGAAATTTTATCTTGAATTTGAACCATGCAATGAATGCAATGCCATAATTAGGGAGTTGACAGAAAATTCAGACGAAATAAAAACACAAGTTGATTCCACCAAATTCTTGAGACATATAACATATAGACATGAAGAGGTAATACAAGCGATAGTCAAAGAATTCCCAAATGAATTAAAAAAACAAGAATTTCCTTGGTTTGGTTAATGCATTTGTTAGTTCTTTTGTTTTGTTATTACCTAGACTAGATAAATTCGATGACTAGAACCAATAGTAAGGCTTGAATAATGAATTTTTCTACCCTGCTTGTGGAAGATACTCTAACTGTTATCGGTCAAGTAGGTTCAATTGGAACTGCAATTGGAACAATTGCATTAGTAATTCTGTTTTGGAAAACCATTCAGCAATTAGAAGAGACTGTAAAACTTAGCAGGATTCAAGCAAATTATAGGTTTAGACCTTGGGTAGGACCAGTAGGAAACATAGAGCTTCTTTCTACGGCTGATGGAAAACACCAATTTTCTATTACTGTAAAAAACTATGGCGAAATTCCGTCTTCTGATGTAAAGGCAAAATACAATATGAGTTCATCTCCAATAAACAAAGATGTGCTAAAATCTGACAAAGTAAATACCTTCAACCTGGGGCCACTATTACCAAACATGGAAAAACGTTATTGGTTCTTTATAGATTCTAATCTCATTCAAAAGGTTGGCACTGGAGATGCACAAGTATTCATTATACTATATTTTCCATACGAACACTTGGGAGGAATTAGCGGTTATGGAACTTTAAGCAGGTATGATAGCACGAAGAATGCCTTTATCCATACTGATATGTGGATTGACTAGTATTTTTGAAATGATTTTCTTTTGTAGCACTTATTATCTAGAGCAAATCTAGACGTCAGAAATGATAAGGAACCCAGGATATTTCTACGTCATGTTTGTTCCATGAAAGAACTTACTTTTCTTTATCTTTAGATATGCGAATAAGATGAATAGACTGTAGGTTTTTAGCACAAAGTCGAACAGACCTATCGCGACCATCGTTCTCGACTTTCCTACAGTTTTAATTTTTTTAAGGTAAATTTTATTATCTAAAGAATTGTTAATATTAGATTTCTTAAGCTAATTAGGCCTTATCAAAATTTTTCCTATTATGTTTCCCTTTAACATCTTAGTGTGTGCTTCAACAGCGTTTTCAAAAGTATAGATTGAATCTATTACAGGCTTTATTTTCCCTTTTGACATCCATAATAAACCCTCTTCAAGCTCTGCTCTCGTACCTTGAGTAGATCCCAATATGCTTGTTCCTTTGAAAAATATATGTCTAAGATCACTTGTTACATCGTATCCTGTCGTTGCACCAGTAGTAACAAGAGTTGCGCCGTTTTTTAAAAGAGTCAATTCTTTATTCCAATGAGTTCCTCCAATGTGTTCGAAAATAACGTCAATTCCTGGACTAATACCCTTCTTTTTTGCAAGATCTTTTGAAATAGCAAAAACTTCCTTATGCCAATCATCCTTTCTGTGATCTACCGCAAAATCTGCCCCAAGTTTTAAACATTCCTTAAGTTTGTTTGGACTAGAAGTTGCAATAACATCGCAACCATATAGCTTTGCAATCTGAATACCGAAAGTTCCCATTCCCGATGTTCCACCCATGATTAGGACTGTCTGACCTGGCTTGATTTTTGCTCTTCCTACAAGCATATGCCAAGAGGTAGATAAGGTCATTGAAGCTGCTGTAGCTTCTTCATAACTTATGTTTGAGGGAATTCTTATCACATTTACTTCTGGAAGGTGAGCATACTCACAAAATCCACCCCATAATGGACCAGTTTGAAATCCCCAAATCTTTCTTTGTCTACAGTCAAATTCTCGGCCACTAGTACATTCCTTGCATACTCTACAAGAAAGGTTTCCGTGTGAGACTATTCTATCTCCTACTTTAACCGAATCAACATCTGAACCGATTGCAATTACTTCTCCGGCAGCATCAGTTCCTGAAATATGTGGCATCGGAATTTTGATTGGTTTTCCTCGCATTCCCCATATGTCATCATAATTTAATCCTGCTACATGTACCTTGAAAACTACTTCGTTTGGTTTTGGTGTAGGATCATCGACATCTTTTACCTTTAGAATTTTTCCATAATCATCATCTGGAGCATACTCTTCATATACTAAAGCCTTCACAAGTCAATTCTCTAGTATTTGACAATATTAAGAAATTGGTCTATTGGAATTATGGCATTCCATTAGGAGAATGTAAAGCATCTTGTTTTAACCTTAGAGCTCTATAAATTATCGGAGCATGATCTGCTTCAACGTCTGTTGTTATATACAGGATATGATCAGAATCCAAAGGCATAGTAATCCTCTTTAATTTTTCATATTCCACTAATGCATACTTTCCTTTTCCTATCTTATCGGATACCTCATTTCTGGATTTCCAGGCGTTAATTGCTAGCTGGAGAGATTTCTGACTCTCCTCAGGTGATAGAAGATTTTGAACTCCTTCACGATGTGCGCTATGCATTACTTTGCCTGTCATATCAAATATTGTAGCAAACCGTATTTTAGGATCAATTGCCATGACTTTGTCAAACAATGCCTTGTAATTCGTGATAATTATTATATTTTGTAGTCCATAAACTTTCTGGTATATGGCAATTTGGAATAAATTTAAAACAAAAAATAATACTAATCAGATTATTTTTATCTCTTTTAATGTGTAACGGAGGATTTTCTTACAGGATGGACATGTAATATCGAAGACAAAATCCTCTGCTTTAGCTGTCAATCTCTCATCAGTAAATTGGGTTTGGGTACGAAATTCCTTCTCTAATAATGCCAAATCGTAATCCTTTCCAAATAAATTTATTTTTTCAGGAAGAACAGTATAGAAACATTTAGGACAATTCTTACATTTAATGATACTAGTTCCCTTAAAACATCGAGGACAGAATTCGTTGTCTATATCAAAAGATTCTACTGGTTTTGATCGCTCTACAATTTCGTTTGGATTCTTAACACATATTGGCGGATCAATGTGAACCTTATTCTGCCATAATAGATAGCTTGCCATACTTTTTCTTTTGAATTAGAAGATAAATATTTTGAGAATCAAATTTCGAAAAATCACCATATTTTCTATATAATAGTAGAAGTATTGCGAAATATTTTAATTATAAAAATAGTCCAACGACATATGACTCGCCTTAATAAAAATAATAATGTTTGGCTATCTTCAAAAAAACATGTCATTAAGAACGAGTTGAAAAGGATAGAATGGCGCATAGTAAAGCGCATTATAACAATACTTTACCATCACAACAAAATGAAAAAATCCCACATTTCTACAAGAGGCAACTTGGCATATGACAACTGTCGCAGGTATCTAGAATGGATGGAAATGATGGAATTAGTAAAAAGGGAAAATGAGGAAGGGTTTGAGGTAATAGTATTAACTGAAAAAGCCAGAAAATTATATACAAAAAAAATAGAAATAATTTAACCCAAATTAAGACGAAACTTATCCCTGCAGTGAATCACAAATATTCCTAAATTCTGGTTTATGGGATTTATCAAAGATGATTAATACCTCATATTTTATGATACTGTATGGAAAATAAGACAGAAATTTTTGAAGTTATTTGAAAAAAAATTAAGAAATTGGATACAGCCATAAGAAATTCTGAAATAATTAATGATAAAGGCAAACTCATTGCAGGCGGTACAAGAGAGGGTGTAAAACTGTTAGTAGACGAGAAAGAATCGGAAATGATTCTGATGGAAATTGCCTTGATGGTAAGGATGCGTCGAGAGCATGATAATAAACTTGGACCGGTTAACTTTACCTTGTCTCACAGAGAAAAAGTTGTTTTGATAAGTTTCCCAATCGGAGATGACATACTGTACGTGTCAGCTGCCAAAGAAATTGATTTAGGAAAAATCCCATCGAAGGTATTACAAATATTGAGGGCTGATTTGCAATAACCAAAAGATAATTGTAATCTAAAATTGCATTCTAGATCACGTTGACATAACATTGATTTAGTTATTTAGTTTTAGTACAAATTTTGCCAGCTTTGCCCCAAGCATTTTGACTTGCCCTTCTTGTTTTTTATCTTTCAAAGTACCATCTAGATCAAAGGCTTCGTGAGCTTTTGCTACCGCTATCTGATCTGGTATGACTAGAGTTCCAATATTACCTAAAATGGCTCTTAGATGAACCAATCCTCTTAGTCCACCATATCCACCTGGAGAGGCACTCATTATAGCAGCAACTTTATCCTTGAAACATGCTAAAGGAATCTCTTCGCCTTCTTGACGAGATGCCCAATCTATTGTATTTTTGAGAACTCCTGTGATAGAGCTGTTATACTCTGGTGAAGAAATCAAAAACCCCTGGTGTGTAAGTAATAAGCTCTTAAACTTGCGAGCATTGGGTGGCAATCCGTCTCGCTGCTCTAAATCTTGATCGTATAATGGCATTTGAAAATCTTGAAGATCAACAATGGTAATTTCAGCACCTTCTTCTTTTGCCCCAATGGAAGCAATCTTAACTAATTTTTTGTTAAATGAATCTTTGCGAGTACTTCCAGCAAATGCTAGAAGCCTTGGTTTAAATTGATTCATTCATTTCAGAAATACAAATCCATATTTATTCTAAATATACTTCATCAACATAACACCATTTCCAGCTTTCTCCTGGCTCAAATGATCGCATGATAGGGTGACTTGTTTCGTTGAAATGTTTGGTTCCATGTTTATGAAGTGAAGAATCACAACATCCAACATGACCACAGGTCAAGCAAAGACGCAAGTGAACCCAATCTGATCCAATCTTTTCGCATTCTTCACAACCTTTTGTTCTAGCTTTTACAACTTCCTTCGCTTTATCTAAATGAGTGCATTGTATTCCTCCCTTAAAATTTGTCATAAGAAATCACAAAACCCCGAATTTTTGTTGAAAAATTGACACACTTTTAGTTGCATATAATAAGAAATGTTTCTTTAAATTATTTAAATCTGAAGTCCTTGCTATCTACTTCCACGTGTTCAGATGTGATTAATGAATCACACCCAAAATTTGCCTTATACTGGAATGACCAATAAAAATGATTTCTAATATTTCAAATGGTTGTGAAGTTTTAAATTAAGACTTCAATTATGCCTCATATTATGCAAAGAGACATGCAACTCACAGTAAGAATGGTATTTAGCTTTCTGGCCTTAACGTTAATCTATCTGGTTTTCTTGGGTTTTATTTCTGTATACTTTGGACTCGGTATTCTTCCTATTGCCATAATTGCAGGTTTAATGATAGGTGCACAATGGTATTTTTCCGACAGGATAGTTTTATGGAGTACGGGAACAAAACTTGTGACAAGAGATCAGTATCCTGTTATACATGAAATAGTTGAAAACCTTGTACAAAAAGCAAACATCCCAAAACCAAAGATAGGGTTAATGTCAAGTGATGTACCTAATGCATTTGCAACAGGTAAAACCCCAAAAAGTTCTGTGGTAGTTGTAAGTTCAGGACTGTTGAATATACTAACCAAAGATGAGTTAGAAGGTGTTTTGTCTCATGAACTCACTCATATAAGACATCGAGATCTCACAATCATTACTCTTGCTAGCTTATTTTCTACCATCGCATGGTTTCTGATGCAATCTTCGATGTTCAGCACCATGTGGGGCGGTTATGGTGGAAGACAACAACAAGGAGGAGGTTATTTTTTGGTTCTCATTGTAGCTGCCTTGGTATGGTTACTTAGTTTTCTAATAATTAGAGCAATTTCAAGATACAGAGAATTTGCAGCAGATAGAGGCGGAGCATACTTAACTGGCAAGCCTATGAATTTATCTCGCGCTCTAATGAAGATAAGTGGAAAAGTAAAGGTTGCACCTGTTCAACAAGTACAAAGACTAGAAGGTATGAACGCTTTTTTTATTATTCCAGCTATTTCTGGTCAGACGATTGCAAAGTTCTTTTCTACACATCCCCCAATTGAAGAGCGGATAAAGAGGTTGATGGAGATTGAACAAGAACTTCATAGCAATGAAAACCTTGGAGTATAATCTTCTGATTCAGTCGGCAAATCTGATTATAATAAAATTTCCAATCATTTACAAGAACAATAAGGACATGAATAAATTTTAATGTCCTTTCTAGCGAGACCTAAGAATTTACCTCCGCACCTAAGACAAACGAAAGCTCGTCTTTTATACAGACCCGATTTGTAGAAAATAGCCTCTAAGAAATTGACTTTTTTCCTTCGTACATGACCCTGCTCATCAATGTAATTCATACGCCAACATTTTCTGGAGGTATGGTTATTGATGTGATTGCCATGGCTAAAGGTCTTTGATATTGAAAGAACATATTTCATTTCTCTCAGTTTTTCCTCCCACAACAAATTGGATTCACATACTAATAAATACTGATTATGAATTTTCCCAAGTCATTTGTTTCTATTCATCAAATAAACATGCAAATTGTGCAACATAACTAAATAGTATTTACTCTTAAATTGGATATGACCATAGAGCAAAACAGTCCTGAAATTATTGATCAGATACTTCAATTCAATAAAACTAGAGCGCAGACACTTGAACTAGTTTCTACACTTGAAAAAGAAGATTTTGTTGTCCAGACCGCTTCCTTTATGAGTCCTCCCAAGTGGCACCTAGGTCATGTAAGTTGGTTTTATGAGGTAATCATGAACAAGCTAGATCCAAATTATGAATTTTATTCAGAGGAATTTTCTAAGGTTTTAAACTCTTATTATCAATCACTTGGACAACCGCATGAAAAAGCAAAACGTGGAATCTTATCAAGACCTACTGTAGAACAGACTCTAGAATATTTTGATATTGTCAATAAGAGAGTGGAATTGTTTCTAAAAAATTCACGTATTACCGATAACTTGATCTATCTTTTCAATATGGCGTTTAACCATGAATGCCAACACCAAGAACTTTTAGTATACGACATTCAAAATTTACTTGCAAGTAATTACAGAATGTTAACACACGGCAAAATGCCAAAACCTTCACCAGTAGAAAAAAAATCTTTGATAATTCCAGGAGGCTTGTATGATCTTGGATACAATGGAACTGAATTTTGTTATGATATAGAACTTCCAGAACACAAGGTATACTTGAATCATTATAGCATAGATGCTTTTCCTGTCACAAATGCTGAATATCTAAAATTTATGGAAGATGGTGGATATGAGAATTTCAAGTTCTGGCTTTCAGATGGATGGGAAATTGTAAACAAGAACGCCTGGCATTCTCCAATGTATTGGGAGAAAGAAGACGGAAAATGGATACGTAATGATTTTCGTGGAAAAGAGAAAATTAACCCAAACGAACCTGTTTGTAATGTTAGTTACTACGAGGCAGATGCGTACTGCAAGTGGGCTAAGAAGAGATTACCGACAGAGGCAGAATGGGAAAAAGCAGCTTCGTGGAATGAAGAGAAGAAGATAAAGACAATATATCCTTGGGGAAACGACGAACCCACAGAAAATCATGGAAATCTTTTGGAGTCGCATTTGTGGTCACCAAGTGAGATTGGCTCATATCCTTTAGGTAAAAGTCATTTCGGATTATACCAAATGATGGGGGATGTTTGGGAATGGACATCATCTGATTTTGTCGGTTATCCAGGATTCAAATCCGGATTTGCAGAGTATAATGACAAGTGGTTTGTAAATCAAAAAGTTCTTCGTGGGTCATCTTTTGCCACACCTAGCTTTTCCATAAGAAATAGCTATAGGAATTTTTTCAGGCCTGATGAACGATGGATGTTCTCTGGATTTAGGTGTGTAGAGGACATATGATATCAAAACAAGAGACAAGTTCATCTTATCTTAAGATTACAGTTACACCCAGATTCTGTTACTTTAGGTCAAAAACTGATTCTGGATCTTCAAATGGAATGGAGATTTCTTATGGACTATCAAGGAGAAAAAAATTCATTAATCCAAAATTTTTCTATGATAAAACAGGTTCGGCATTATTTGAAAAGATTTGCTCCCAGCCAGAATATTATCTTACAAGAATAGAGATGAAGATATTAGATGCAATTGCTTCAGAACTGCCGCGTTTTCTTGTAGGAGATTATGCTCTAGTGGAACTAGGTAGTGGTTCGTCCACAAAGACTAGAAAACTATTACAAGCTATTTCAGAAAATCAAACCGAATTAGAATATTATCCAATAGATATTTCAGAGATTCTTCGTGATAGCTCCACTAGATTACATGACGATTTTGACAATCTAAAGATAACTGGAATTATTGACCAGTATGAACCAGCTTTGGAATTTGTAAAAAGTATACATCATTTGAATAAAATTATAGCATTCTTGGGTTCAAGCTTGGGCAATTTTGAACCTGAAGCTGCAAGTAAGTTTCTTACAAGAATCCGTAACTGCATGAGAAAAGGAGACTTGTTGCTGCTAGGTCTTGACCTCATAAAGGACGAGAAAATTCTTAAGAGGGCTTATAATGATTCTAATGGAATTACTGCAAGGTTTAACCTGAATTTATTGTCAAGAATTAACAGAGAACATGATGCAGATTTTGATCTTGAGAAGTTCGAACATTATGCTACATATAATAAAAAATTTAATAGAATTGAGATGTACCTACGATCAAAAATAAAGCAAAATGTAAACATCTCAGATCTTGATCTTGTCTTGAAATTTAGAAAAGGCGAGTTGATTCAAACCGAATATTCGTACAAATATAATTTTCGACGGATTCATCAAATGGCAAAAAAGAATGGATTAAGATTACTCAAGATGTGGACTGATAGCGATAATCAGTTTGCCCTCGCACTATTCACGAGTTCACTATAAACGATCTGGAATATTAGACATCAATTTCTCTTATCTTTTTTTGTCATGTCTGTCCGAAGCTGACCACATGCGGCAGCTATTTCCATCCCCTTTTCGATTCGCACGGTACAATTTACACCTCCATCATGGAGTATTTGCTGGAACGCAAGTACTCTTTGCCTTGGTGGTCGTTTAAATTCACCTGCAGTTGGATTCATTGGAATTAGGTTGACATGAGCACCATTACCTTTGAGAAGTAATGCCAACTCAGTAGCAACTTTATTCGAATCATTTATTCCGTCAATTAGTGCATATTCAAAAGTTACACGACGTCCAGTTTTTTTGAAATAACGTTTTGCTGCCAAGTTTAAATCTTCAACAGATTGTTGTCCTGAGGTTGGAACAAGTCGCTTACGCAAGACATCATTTGGGGCATGAAGTGAAATAGCAAGTTTGATTTGAAGATCCTCATCAGAAAGACGATCTATTCCCGGTATGACACCCACAGTTGAAATCGTAATGCTTCTTTGTCCTAGTCCAAAGGCGCGAGGATGAGTTAATAGTTTGACAGCTCTGATAGTTTCATCGTAATTTGCCAAAGGTTCTCCCATTCCCATGAATACAATATTGGTGATATGTTCACCTTTTTTGCTGAGCAAACGTGCAAATTGGAGGACTTGTCCGACAATCTCTTCAGCTTTTAGATTTCGTTTAAAGCCCATTTGTCCAGTAGCGCAAAAAACACAACCCATCTGGCAACCTTCTTGAGTAGAAACACAGACAGTTGATCTTGGATGTCCTTTGACTTTGGATGAGGCATATTGCATCAAGACCGTCTCAATTAGAGTCTCACAGTCCAACTTGAGAAGTAGTTTTGTTGTCATGCCATCCTCGCTCATAGTTTGATAGACTTCTTTTTGGGAACCAATAGTATATCCTGCTGCAACTAAGGCATCTCGCATCGTTGATGGGATTTGATTCAGATCTGAAATTGTTCTAGGTGATTCGTGATACAGTGCATGAAGTAACTGGTCTGCTCTATAACGTGGTTGACCAAGTTCTACAACAAGATCATCCATCTCGTTTGGCAAAACTCGATAAAGATCAATCATTTTTGAACATTCATCATTTGTCATCTTATTTTAAAAATATGAACTTCATAACTTCTAAAAACTCTTCCTAATTTCTATTTTCAAATTAGTCTAGTTTACTTACCAGATAATCAGAAATTATCATCAATCTACTGCTACACTATTATTTCCAATATCAGAGACTGGAATAGGATTCTGATCATCAGTCAATGCAAATGTTTCTATGCTGTATGTACCAGTGCTGTCTACTATAGCACTAGAGCAGGCATCCATTTTGTAGTAGCTCCCAGATATTGTAGTTTGGCGATACGCATTTGTCTTGTCTACGGAGAGAGAATGAATTTGATAAACAACACCCTTCTCATCAACTATCTGAAAGATAACTACGAAATTATTAACAGGTTGTCTATCAAACAAATAACTTGTGCACATTGAGAATGGAACATCTTTTAAAGCTGTTACAGGATGACCAAGATTTTGGAATTTTGCGTAAGGAGGATTGTCATCTCCGATAGCATAACCTAGTGATCCAAGTCCTATCATAGCTACCAAGGCAGACAGGATTAAAAAACGATTATTTGCCATAAGAAATAAGAAGTTTACTTTTTAGATAAGCCAAGGGATGTAATTTAATGATACAATATTCTGGACCCTCCTTGATGCGTTTTGAAAACTTGAATTTTCATAAACAAACAGAAATCAATTTTAATAAATGCAAAAAGTTTGCCTTCCTATTTTATTAATCTAATTCCAAATGTTGAATTTTCGATATTTGTACCAGAAAGGACTTTAAACAGGAAAAAGATCTAATTTTGTGTTGAAAAAAGTAGCAATTTTAGTGGGAATAATCTCTGTTTGTTTGATATATTCTCATAATGCATACGCACATAATTTTGGTGGTGACGAAAGCGCTTCCTGGTTGGCCAAAGTTGCAGAAATAAAAACAGAAGTGGGACTAGTTGCAAAACATGTAGGCGATTCAGAAGCGCTGAACTACTATTCAGATGCTTTGGGTGAATATTGGAATTCAAATGATACTAAGGAAATGGGAGAAAGAAATACATTATTACAACAGGAAATTCCTACTACCATCAATGCTACCATAACAGACGCCCGTGCAGGAAGTCAGTCTGTTGTAGAGTCAGATGTTTCGAAACTTGGCGGTTATCTTGATGAATCGGTCCCAGTAAGGGTTGATAGTGACAAGTTAAACAATGCAACTGTCCAAGCGTTATCAGTCGTATTAATTTTAAAAGAAGCCTTGGAGAAATATGGAGATGCTTTGGGGTCCACAGTAGACCTTAACGACATGTCCCAAATGAACATGTCTGGAAGCATGTCAGGAGGAAACATGTCTGGTATGTCCTCAAGCACAATTAAGGATAAAAATGCCTACGAAAACTCTATAGGTCTTGCGACTGCTGCGCAGCAAGCGTTTAGTAGTGTAGCTTCAATGAATCCGAGCAAATCCTCTGATAATGAAAAAATCTCTTCGGGTTTGACTAAACTGGTTCAAGATATTAATAATAAAGCTGATGTAAATACAATAATGACAGACACACATGTATCCATACATCCTACTATCGTCAGTGCTTATAACATTCAAGAAGCGCAAGCAGTACCAGAGTTCACCTTACCGGCACTATTTGTTCTAGTATCAATAGCTGGTGTTGTGGCAACAACCAAGTTAAAATCAAGATTGGGCTTCTAATATAGATAATGAATCAAAAAATAAAACGGATACTAGCTACCTCGGGCTGTCTGCTTATTATTACAATTGTTATCTTTGCATCTCCAACAAGTATGAGACCTGCAGAAGCGCACATCACCAAAGTGTTTGGGAATTATCAAGTTGAGG
>CAZIHN010000037.1:0-3080 GCA_964538845.1 uncultured Nitrosopumilaceae archaeon
TGGTGAAAATAATGACACAATTAATGACTGAAGATGGAATTAGATGTGATGGAAGACGAATAGATGAACTTAGAAATATCTCTATCAAGGTCGGTGTATTGAAAAATGCAGATGGATCTGCTTTCATAGAATTTGGGAAAAACAAGATTCTGGCTGGGGTTTTTGGTCCCAGGGATGTTCACCCAAAGCATATGGCCAATCAGGAATCGGGAATACTGCGTTGTAGATATCACATGTCACCATTTTCAGTGACGGAAAGAAAGAACCCAGCTCCTTCAAGAAGAGAGATCGAGATCTCTAAAGTAATAAAGGAAGCTTTACAGCCATCATTGATACTCAAAGACTTTCCAAGAACTGTTGTCGATGTATTTATTGAAGTGCTTCAAGCAGATGGTGGTTCAAGATGTGCAGCTCTTGATGCAGCATCTGTAGCTCTTGCCGATGCAGGAATTCCAATGCGTGATTTGGTCTCTGCTTGTGCTGCAGGCAAAGTGGCTGACAGAATAGTGTTAGACGTGAACAATGAAGAGGATCAGGAAGGACAAGCAGACATGCCTGTTGCTCTAATGCCAAACATTGGAAAAATTACCTTGATGCAACTGGATGGTAAATTGACTCCTGATGAATACAAGTCATGCCTTCAAACCGCTATTGGAGGCTGCAGAAAAGTTTACGAAGTTCAAAGAAAGGCATTAATGGAAAGATATTTCCAAAACGGTGACCAATAAGAATGAATTCAGTGATATTAGATCAGTTAAAGAGAGAAAAAATTCTCGATCTACTAAAAACGGGAAAAAGGATCGATGGTAGGTCTCTTGACGATCAGAGACCTCTCACTATAGAAACAGGAGTTATTCCAAAAGCTAATGGTTCTGCAAGAGTGAAATTGGGAAATACTGAAGTTATAACTGGAGTAAAGATCCAACCAGACAAACCATTCCCTGACATTGGCGATAAGGGAATACTCATATGCACTGCAGAGATTTTGCCATTAGCAGATCCAAATGTAGAGCCGGGGCCGCCCAATGAAGATGTAATCGAACTTGCAAGAGTTGTTGATAGGGGAATAAGGGAGACCGAAATGATTGATTTGCACCAACTTGTGCTTGTAGAAAATAAGAATGTAATAGGATTTTTTATTGACAGTAGTGTCATAGATTCTGACGGTAATCTATTTGATGCATGCTCTTATGCATCAGTTTCCGCTATTCTCTCTTCATCCGTTCCAAAATATGAGATGAAGGAGGAACAGCCAACCGTAGTTGAGGGAGTAACATCAAAGCCTCCCGTATCTACATTACCAGTATCCGTAACCATAGCCAGAATAGGTGATTACATTATAGTCGATCCTTCTGGAGAAGAAGAAGCCTGCATGGATGCTAGAATTACAATTACAACAAACTCGGATGGAAACATTTGCGCACTACAAAAAGGTGGAAGTGATGGATTCTCAGTTGAACAGCTTGTCCAATGTTCTGAATTAGCTCTGTCTGTTGGTGCAAAAATAAGGAAGCGATTGGAGCAACTGGTGTAAGATGGCAAGAGGTAAGAGTGCTTCATTGAAAGGACTTGGTCAAAAATACGGTCTTAAACCACGAAAAAAATTTACTGCAATACATAGGCTATTAAAGGCAAATAGAAAATGTCCAGAATGCGGATCAGAAAGATTTGGAAGAGAAGCGGTCGGAATTTGGGTTTGCAAAAAATGTAATTATAAAGTTGCTGGCATGGCATACGATGTCAAACTATAGTTCTAAGATAGAAATTTTTGCAGGGAATAGGACAAAAGCAATTTTTCGCTCTATTGAGATTGACAATATGTCTCACGAGGAAAATCAAACCAAAACAAAATTCTTACTTGACAAGAAAATTAATATTCATATTGAGGCTGATGATCTTTCAAATATCAGAGCTAATCTTAATTCTACATTGAGACTTGTTCAAACAAGTAATGAATCGATAGAATCGGTAAAGATATAAACAAAACAACAAGTCAAACAACTATGTCTTCGGGCGAGCAGCAAATACCTCCATGGTTACAAGAACAGGTTGGTCGTTTGCAACAACTACAACAGAACTTACAATCAATAGTTTACCAGAAACAGCATCTCGAGTCAGAACGTCTTGAGACTGAAAGGGCACTAGAGGTTTTAAGAAAAACAAATGATGAAGATACAGTGTACAAAGCTGCAGGATCGATTCTTGTCAAGTCTACTAAAACTGTTTTGATTTCAGAACTTGACGAAAAAAAGGAACTTGCAAATACTAGGTTAACTGTCCTAACAAAACAAGAAACTCGGCTCAAGGAAAATCTTAAAGAAGCTGAAGCAAAAATTAGAGAAATGTTAAAAAGTCCTACTCAAGCTGGACAACCCAAGACAGATACTCCTAAATAAAATATTTACAGAATTTTACCTGTACAATGAAAATTGAAGATCTTCGAATGGTAATTGATGAACGAGAAAAAAAAAGTGGAATTCCTGATCTGTTAAGAAAAATAGGAGTAAGAGTTGAAATGACTAATTTGCCGGTGGGGGATTACATAGTTGCTCCTGAAACTGTGGTTGAGAGAAAAAGTGTCAATGATTTCATTTCTTCTGTTTTTGACGGCAGGCTATTTGATCAAAGCAATAGATTAAAGGAAAACTATGATCATCCAGCCATAATAATTGAAGGAAATGTTGACGAATTAGATAAGATCATAGAAAACCCTCTTGTTTTCTATGGGGCAATATCTTCTGTCGTCTTGGACTTTAAAATACCTGTAATTCCTACACCCAATGCCTCTCATACAGCTAAATTATTAATTTCAATGTGTGCACGACAAGGAAATATCAAAGGACCATTTCTTAAAAAAATTAGAAAATCTGGGGATTTGCAAAAGCAACAGTTATCCGTACTTTGCAGTCTTCCTGGTGTCGGAGAAAAACTTGCCTCGCGAATGTTGGAAAAATTTGGATCTCTTGGAAATTCATTTAATGCATCTTTTGTCGAACTATCTAAAATTAATGGAATGGGAGAAGCTCGTGCCCAAAAAATAAGAAAGCTATTAGATGAAGCTGGAAAGAATCTCAGTAAAA
>CAZIHN010000037.1:3180-13445 GCA_964538845.1 uncultured Nitrosopumilaceae archaeon
GAATCCTTGGATTATTTATTTGCGAGCTAGATTGTCATGAGAACTTTTGTGTAATTGTTTTCTTAACTTACTCCCACATATAGGACAACTTATTCCTTCATAGAATGTCTTGCCACAAGCTGGACAGGAATAAACGCTATCTAAAACATTTGATATTCCACCAGTCATAATTGGGATGACGTTCAAGTTGAAATGCTTTGCAACATTCGATACCGTATAATCATCAGTAACAAGATCACCTTTTAGTTGTAGACACAATGCAATTACAGAAATGTCTCCAGTTGATAAATCACGGAGATCTCCTGTCTGTTTCGCTTTCTCTTTAACAAGAGTGATAAATTTTTTCTCGGGTTCCATAATTTTTAATCTGTCCAATTCTATTAAAGTCTGAATTGCACCCTGACTAGCCTTGATGTGTTTTATTTCTTGAAAAATTAAAGGAGTAGTGAAACTCTGTTCTAGTGAAGAAAATGGAATTCCAGCATAAAATGACGTTGCATCTACTATCTTAGAAACCAAGCTTGCTCATCTGTCTTAGACCTTGCTTTTTCAATCTCACAAATACTGCATTCTTCTTATATTTTTTAATTGTAATTATTTCATCAAACCTGGCTGTTTTAATTACTTGGGCATCCATGATTATGTTTGAATCATGATTACTTATTATCTCAATTTTTTCGTCGGGTACTACAATAGATGGTAATTTGTTAACTGGAGCAACTGGTGTTATTATGAGAACGTTTAGACTTTCATGCAGAATCGGTCCTCCTAAAGAATATGAATGACCAGTTGAACCACTTGGCGATGCTACTATCACCCCATCCATTTTTTGTGTTACAGTGTCATTTTGGAATCTGATTTCGAACAGTGATGTCTTGGTTAAATTTTCTCGATTGATGAATATTTCATTTAAAGCAGGTGGAAAATCTTGGCCTCCGCAAGATGCCACAACTCTGATTCTCCTATCAAAAAAAATATTACCCGTAATAATTTGTTCTATGGCTTCATCTATTTGGGGTAGGGTAATTTCAGACAATATTCCCCTGTTTCCACCTACGTTGATTGCAAGATTAGGTACCTCATTTTCTAAATACCTAAATGTGCGCAAAGTGGTGCCATCTCCTCCAAGTGTTATAGTCAAATCTAGCTTTGTGGTCTTGAGATCCTCAAGCTCATTTACCTTCTTTGCACCCTCAACTTCAACAGGAGAAACAGTGTAGATTCTAGCTTTTCTTGCAAGTAGCTTTTTGGCAACTTTTCTTGCCGCTTCTTCCGCTTCCTTCGAACCAAATTTGCTTACTACTGCAACATTATTAAGATCCAATCAAGAGGTACTATTCTAATTTCACTTAAAAAGCATCTGATGAGTAAAAATATTAAGAGCCTTCTAGGTGAATTACTTGCAAGACAAAATGAATTATGCTCATCCTGAAGTCTTAACCGACACAGAAACAGTTGCAAGAAATCTAGGCAATAAATCATTTAAAGTAGTTGAAGTTGACTACGATCCAGAAAATGCATATAGACAAGGTCATTTAGAGGGGGCAAATCTAATCTGGTGGAAACGAGATATTAATGACCCGATCACACGTGACATTGTAAATAAATCTCAGTTTGAGGAACTCATGTCAAGAAATGGGGTTACTCCACAAACCGAAGTAATTTTGTACGGCGACTTCAACAATTGGTTTGCTGCTTTTGTATTCTGGATATTCAAATATTATGGACATGAAAAAATAAAGATAATGGATGGAGGTAGAAAGAAATGGGAAATTGAAAAAAGGGCATATACAAAAGATGAACCGCAAACTCAAAGAACAAACTATTCAGCGCTGCCTCCAAATGAAGGATTACGTGCATATCTTTTTGATGTTAAGAGAGCACTTGACAAGAAAGATGTAACCATGGTTGATGTCCGCTCACCAAAAGAGTTCTCAGGTGAGATAACTGCTCCACCTGAATATCCGATGGAACATGCACAAAGGGGAGGACACATCCCTGGGGCTAATAACATTCCTTGGGCAACTGCAGTAAATGATGTTGATGGAACTTTCAAATCGGTAGACGATCTTAGAAAAATTTACGAAACAAAAGGTGTAACACCTGACAAGGATGTCATCTGTTATTGCAGAATTGGGGAAAGATCATCACATACATGGTTTGTTCTAAAATATCTTCTCGGATATCCACAAGTAAGAAATTATGACGGTTCTTGGACTGAATGGGGAAATATGATCGGGAACCCAGTTGAAAAATAACGAAGAAAATCAAGACCCGACTATCTTGAAGCAAGGTACTTTCTATTCTGTCATAGATGGTAATAGTGACATAATTCTTGAAGACAGGACAAAAAGAGGGCTAACTGTTAAGGAAAGATCAAATGATGAGAAATACAATGTGGATTCTGATAAGGGAATTATATACGATATGGAAGGGGTAGGTCATAAAGTGGGAATAAGATGGTATTTTCCCAAAAACCAATATGTGATTGAAAAGGTCTATGCCTATGCTAATGATATGGAGCAGAGATACAAGAAGATCCGTGAAGAAACATGCCCTGATTACTGAGAAGGATTTTTAAGCTCTTCTGGTATAAAAAAAGCAGATGTCCCTCCTTCTTCAAGATAAAGTTTACACAGTTCAATCGGCTACGTCGAAAAGGGGAATCTATCCTTTACACAGTTACAAACTTGGCCTTTATAGACTTCCGATTAAACTGGAAGACAAGTATGAAATCGATTCTATAGCAACCGGATTCAAGAAAGTCTTCATAATGGATCAATTTGCCGATAGGGTTTATGCTACATATAGATGGACTGAAGAAAATCAACCCGATCCATACGCAAGTGGATACAAACAGATTGACCTTGAGGTGCAAGTTGAGATTGTAACTGGAGAAGTTGTTGATATGATATATCAGATTTATCCAATTGAAAAATATGGCGATGGTCTATGGGTAAAAGATTATAGGAAAAAAGCAGATTCACATGCAAAGAGAATAATTGACACAATATTGAGAAACAGCGTGCTTGCAGATAAAATGATAGAGCACCTGGTGAAAACAAAACAAATCACACAAGAACAGGCTGTTAAAGATTTGGAAATGATGACTCCCTTGGCGTTAATAGTTCCAAACGCAAAGCCAAAACCAAAACCAGCAGCTCCTCCACCAGGGCAAGCAGTAACACAGGAGGTAGAGCTTGAAACACCTTCAGGTGCAAAACAAGGTCCAATAGATGTTGAGTTCAAAAGCAAGCTCAAGATAGCAGAAACTTTTACAGCTCCATCAAGTGGTCACAAGATTAAGGTATTCGGTCAGAGGAAAGGCAATGAAATTTTGGGAATCTGGGGAGAATACGTATCAGTAGATTATGATATTTGTGTTGGAGATGGTGCATGTATAGATGCATGTCCGGTAAAAGTTTACGAGTGGGCAGAATTTAGCGGAAATCCAGCTTCCGAAAAAAAACCATTAATGGCAAGAGAACCTGATTGCATATTCTGTTTAGCTTGTGAGAATGTATGTCCTGTTCAAGCGATAAAAATATCTAAGAAGGGATAAGACAAGTTTTAGCGGTACGCCTATAAGTACTTCTGAGTTGAAAAACTTCAAATGCTAACTCATGCAATACCAAACCCATTAACACAATTTTTGTGGAATCTTTTCATTGGCATTGCAATAATCATAACTCTTTACACTTGTAATTTTTATTATCTTGCAATACTTTCAAGGGGCAAGAAAAAGATCAAATCAAGTGAACTGCCTGACATTCCGACTGTTACTATCCAACTTCCAATCTATAACGAAAAGTATGTCGCTGCTAGATTGATAGATGCTGTATGTGCGCTAGATTATCCCAAAGATAAACTCTGTATTCAGATTTTGGATGATTCAGATGATGATACTTATGACATAATAGAGAATCTTGTCTCAAAATACAAGAATAATGGACATGATATCTATCATGTAAGAAGGGCAAACAGAAAAGGATACAAAGCAGGCGCACTTCGTCACGCCATGAAATTTGCAAAAGGAGATTTCATTGCTATCTTTGATGCAGATTTTATACCGCCTACTTGGTTCCTGCGAAAGACAGTACCATATTTCAGTGATCCAAAAATTGGTCTAGTGCAATGTAGATGGGGTCATGTAAATGAAAAATATTCTGCTCTTACAAAGGCTCAAGCTTTAAGTCTTGACTTTCATTTCTTAATTGAGCAAAAGGCAAAAAGTAATTCCCACTTGTTTATGAGTTTCAATGGAACAGCAGGTATATGGAGAAGAGAGTGCATAGATAATTCTGGGGGATGGCATACTTCTACTTTAGTAGAAGATCTCGACCTAAGCTACAGGGCTCAGATGAAGGGCTGGAAATGTGTGTTCATACCTGACATTGTTGTAAACGCTGAGCTTCCTGTTCAAATGAATGCGGCAAAAAGACAGCAGTTTCGATGGGCAAAAGGATCTATCCAATGCGCGATCAAATTGCTTGCAGATGTTGCAATAAAGAGACGAATACCAGTAGATACTAAGATCCAAGCGTTTGTCCAATTAACTAGACATATCGTCCATCCGTTGGTTCTTGCGCAATTTTTAATTCTTCCAATACTCTTGGCGGCAAAGATTAATCTCTATGTTATAACTGGATTGCCGCTACTCTCGATGGTCGCCTATGTAGCAATGGGTCCAGTAGCTTATATCATGATAATTAGAGAACTGTATTCCAAAAGCTGGAAATCAAAAGCCCTCTCATACTTGTATTTGGTATTTTACTCCGCAGGCATGTCTGTCAATAATACGGTTGCAGTTTTTGATGCCTTTTTTGGAAAGAAAAATGAATTCTTGCGTACTCCAAAATTTGGAATAATAAAGAAAAGTGACGATTGGAGAGATAAGGCCTATGCCCTTCCATTTACCAAAACCACGCTTCTTGAACTATTCTTTGGTGTATACGGGATTGTAGGCATGTTTGTCGCAATTTTTTCCAATAATCCTGTTTTTGCACCAATACTTGGAATCCAAGTAGTTGGATTTCTTTACATCGCATATCTTAGCATAACTCATTCAACATTTAAAAATGGCAAATCAAGAAATATACGAGTCGTATCAAAGGTTGAAAAAATGGCAAATTCATACTATAAAATAGCAGTTGCAGGGATAATTGGCTTAATTTTGCTAGGTGTGGTTATGGCTTTTGAGGAATATGGTACCACAATATATCCATTGGATCAGGCAAGAGGGCTCTTAGTAAGAATGCAAGCTACTTCTGATCCTCAATCAATTCATAATGATCTGATAGAGGTCAAAAATCACCTACCTTTATCGGGTAACCCTGTATGGATATTCCCAACAGAGTCAACGGATTTTGGATTAATGCAAAAGGATCTGGATACTATGATATCTACTGTTGAAAAGATATCAGAGACATCCCCTGATAGCGCAGCTTTTCATACTGGTATGCTTAATGTACATACTCAGGCAACTGCTATAGTTTTCAATTTGCTTGATGCCACACCATACATGTACGTTAGCATATCCAACATATTGTTTGGTTGCATATGGGTAGCAGTTATTATTGGAATTTTCGCTTTTCTAAAAAAGAAAAGAGATAGATTACAATCATTCGAAATTTCTGACGAAAACTAGCTAGTTATGTTCAGTTCATGTCTTACTTCATCAATGGCTCGAATTCCGAAAAGATCGCGAACTTGATCCATTCTAATTGACTCCTTCACAACATCTAAACCCAATTCACTAATTAAAAGTCGGAACATATCAGTAAATCGAATCTCCCACCTGTCAGCGCAATCTAGTATTTTCGATACGCTCCATTGTTTAACTTCTAATGGTAGTGACATTTTTGTTTCAGCTTCAATCGAAATGCGATCGAATAGATTAATCATATCTACGGTTTGGCTTACCATTCTTTGAATATCGTCAAGAGTTCCATATTTTGATTCAGCACCCATTCTTATAGTGGACTGAAATTCGGATAAACGAAGCAAACCTATGACTTCACGCGAGGTATTAACTGAAGTCTTATGAGTTACTTGTCTAATATCCTGTAAATGTTGAGAAATCTCAAACGTTTTTTTATTGAATTCCGAAATTGATAACGAATTCATGTTTAACATTTCTGCAAAATCAGACATTCTTTCATTGACCTCCTTTGTCCTGTCAAGAACATTATTTCTAAAGTTACCAAATTCGGCATTGATGTTCTTAACATCATCACTAAGCGACGATAGCGAGTCTGTTTTCTTTATTAGAGAATCAATTTCTGTACTGACATTCCTTATTTGAGAATCCAAAGTACTTAATGGATCCGTCTTTCTGTTTATAGAGTCAATCTCACCTTTTAGGTTAGAAATGGAATCAGTACTAGTTGCCACATTCTTCAGCTCTTCACGTATTTTTTCAGTTCTTTCAGAAATATTCATAATCATTTTAGTATTATTTCTAATCGAGTCAAGATTATCAGCAACCGTTTGCATGATTTTATTAGTGTCTGGCACAGAAGCTTGTTTTTCATGAATTTTATCTACATGATCTTGAAGTTTGTTTATCTGATTGTTTAGTTTATCAATAAGATTAGAATGTGTCTTAACCTGATTCATTCCAGAAAATAGACGTTGTGTATCTTCCTCAAGTATACTCATTTGTCGTGAATTTTTTTGAATTTGGTCTAGTGATGAATTTACTGAATCGACCATACTCTTTAGAGAGATTAAAATTTTCTGATTCTCGGAAAAAATTTTTGACATGGTTTTAACCTCAGTGGCTAAAGACTTGGTAGCCTCAGAAATTGAAGACATTTTTTTTACAAGGTCAGAACTATCTTTTGGTGTAGATTTTGTTCCTATTCTTTTTGACTTGGCCACTTTTATTTAGAATGAGGATAACCGATAAAAAAGTTAGGTTTTGTATAGTGTATATCAAAAAAGGAACCAGATTTAGTGATTGACTATCTCTGGATCGTGAAGGGTTTCATGTAGCGTCTTTTCTACCAACCCATTTACAGTTTCATAGAACTTTTTTGGGCAAAATTCACAATTTAACATATGATACGGTACCATACGGTACTATTAATACAAAGGTAACTTTGCTATTACCATCGACTTGTCATAAATTAGTATTGTTTAGGTTTTGAATTTTTTACTCAAACAGACATTTTTTCGTTTGTCTAATGCAGTCAGATACCCCAGGTATAATTCATCATAATCAGCTAACCTAATCATCATTCTGCTAAACGTTGCTGTCACATAATGCCATATATTGTGACCGTTTCTTATCATAGGACTGATTTGTTCCTACTAAATATTCTCTGAGGGGAATGTAACAAAGTTTCACTAAATTGTTGTCCTATGTCACTTCTGGTATTAAATAAAATTCTTTGAAGCCATACTCATGACAGGGGAGATATTAGAAACAATCGAACATTCTGGAATTAATGGGATAAAAAAGGCAGATCTAAGAAAGGCTTTCGGAAATGATTGTGAGGATAAACTAGAGATACTAAAAGAAAAGGAACAAATTTTCATTGAAAAGAAAGGCGTTGCGTATTACGTGTGGACAAGAGAGAATTACATACATTACATAACTCATAATGACTCTAAATTCAAACTAATGCTTGGCATGTTGGCAGGAGTAAGTCATTCCCTTGCAAGGGTACAAGCTCATAATGAAACATTACAAGAAGAGCTGGCAAGGTTCACCCAGTCGGCTCCAAATCAAGATGAGGACTTTGAAGGAATTTTTACAAACTCGCTTAAAGAGTCGACCACATCTATAGGATGGGTATCTTTTGATAAAATCCGAGAAAAGGTTTGTGAATCTCAAAAACTTTCTAAAGAAAGATTCTATCAATTGGCAACGGAATTAATAGAAAAACAGGGAGAGCGATACGAGGTATCAACAGGGGGGCAAGAGGGAATAGTGATGCGTGGACTTGTTCATGGTTTCGTGAGGAATATCTGATGTATCCATATAAATTAGAAGATAACCCATTTCCAAGTAGTCCGACACCTACAGAAAAAGATGCAAAGATTTTGGGAGGTACACGACACAAGGAGGCAAAGAGTGCCATACTTGAATGCATTAAGGAGCTAAAAAAGAAAGTAGAAGGAAGAAAGGCAGAAAATGGAGACTTTAGAACGATCACAGTTATTCAAGATGTCGGTTCGGGAAAAACCCACTTGGCATTACATGTAAAATCTCTCAAAGGAAGATACAATGCTGAATGCACTTATGTTGATTTATCTACCATATCACCAAAAAGCATCTCAGGAATATACAGCGCAATACTGAAGGGATTTGATAGCCAATTCTTTGTTCAATTAAGAGAAAAATTCCTTGATTACCTAAGAGAGAGCGCAGAGAAAGGTGATAATTTGGCTAAAAAGGCAATTGGCTACAGTCTTGTTAGTAAAATCACTGGCTTGACAATTAAAGATAAGATTGATGATATTGTAAAAGGAAAACAAAGTATATCCAAAGAAAGTTTATCAAAATTTTTAATACATAAATTTGATTACAATGAATCAATTTTCATTCAGAATGTTATCATAAATTCTTTTGATGAAATCACAAATCTGGAGACATTGATTGATATGTTGTCATCATTATCGAGTTTGGCTCATAGATTCCTGGGAAGAATCACTATTTTTGAAATAGATGAACTTGACGGAAACAAAGATTCGATTGACTTGGTAAAGGGAGTGATAAATGCTCATCTTCCAGCCTCAGTATTATTACTAATATCAACCCCGTCAGGTTATTTGGAGATACAAAATGCAAATCCATCGGTATTTGACAGACTAGAAAAGGCAAATTACAAGATAGATCTAGCAGGTTCAAACTCCAAGGATGAACTTGCTGAAATTGTGGTCGAATACATAACACACAATGATAAACACAAGAAATTGACATCTAGCGAACGACAGGAACTTGAAGACAAAATTCGAGTTTTATATGAAGAATTTTCCGAGTTTAGAAATGTAAGATCCATTATCAATATTCTATATCATTCAATGGAAAAAGCTGCACAACTAAATTTGGAGATAATAACTGAAACAGTAATTGATGAGGCAATAAGGCAGACTTACCCTGGACTAAAAGTAAAGGGGAGCATTATGGATATTCCAATATCTGATTTTCTAACTATACGAAGAAATGAATTCCAAAACACAAAAGGGATAAAAAAGGCCATAAAGAGTTTGGCTGTCTATGCACAAGATACTGGAAGTATAAAAAAACTAGACAAACAAAACTTGCTTCTTGATGCAATCTATGAAGACAATTTTGGTTCCAAGGTGGGATTATCGGTAATTGCCGATGAATTAGGCATTGTAGACCTGGACAAGTTATCGGATTTATCAAGGGGAGTAGTGGATAAACTAGTTGTACTGACAAACAAAAAGATTCAAGTTCCATATAATGCAACTCTAGTAAATCTAGACAAATCCAAGATAATTGATTTGATTTATTTTAATGAAAAATACGACAAGCAAAAAATTACAGAGCAAGATAGTCAAAGGATAGAACTATTGACAAAAACGCTCTGTATAGTTTAAAATATTTTAAAAAGTTAAGACTAGTGTCTAATGATGGCTAGCGACGAATTTGAGAAACTGCTTTCAGCAAGTCATAAGGATGTAATATTATTTGAATATGAAGGAAAACAAGTGCCATGTATAATTATTGAAGAGAAAAAATATGATTTTATAATAAAGACTGTATCAGGCAAACCCGTATCTGTTGAGACCAATCTAAACATATTACAAGATGGACTTGGTCACGTATTTGTTAGAATGACATTACACTTTTCTCAAGGAAATATCGAGGAACAGTTTCTCATATATGCAAATGAAAATGTAGCATTCTTTGAAAAATTAGCAGAGACCGCCATGATTGCATTATCTTCGCCTCATTCTGCATACGGAAGTTCTAATGTGTTTATGATACAATTACCAAAACCAGAGCGAGTAAAGGATGCTTTAGATATGATAAAAAAAGGACTCGAAGCTGGTTCAGACAATTTAAGGTAAGTATTCTAATCTATCTATTCTGTACAAACTAATAACAACAAGATACGAAAGTACCTTTATTTTCGTGAATCCAGTCCAAATAAGACAAATTCTGCGAGAATGTGATGACAGTTTAATCTTTTAATTTGAAATGTATTATAATGGAGCAATCAAAAACCATTTCGGACCCGTTGCACAGCTTGGATAGTGCGGACGCTTGCGGAGCGTCAGGTCGTGGG
>CAZIHN010000038.1:0-6797 GCA_964538845.1 uncultured Nitrosopumilaceae archaeon
TATTTAGGGTGATCAATCACAACAGCTGATTATCGAAGCTGTATCTGATAAAAGTAATATTGACCTTGTTGACATCTTTGGTGGAAAGAAACCAAAATTACCTTGATTTTGAATTAATTAACACTATCTTCATTTTTGTATCTGTTAGGTTTGTTTCTAGGTCTCGATCTTACCATACAATTACAGCAGTTGCAATATATGAAAGTAGAATCATCAGATGCAGGATTTCCATCTTTATCACTACATCCCTGTCTTGAGATAAAGACTCCACAAATTTGACACCGAACTTGTCCCGAGAGATAGCGACTAGCGCCATCTTTTGGTTTTCTAACTTTATACTCTTTACATTTACCCTTGCAAATTCCGCTCTCTTGATGCATGCCCTAATTTTTTATAAAGAGAAATAAATTCGCATCCATCCAATATTCGAATCTAATGTATTCAATATCTTATATTATATGACTGCGCAATTTCCTTAAATTTTTGAACCTGTCTGAGAAATTCAATTCCTTTTTGGGTAATTACAAAAGAACGACTCCTATCATTGCAGATTGATTCAATTAATCCTGCATTAACCAATTTCTGGCACTTGTCTAAGACAGAGTAATGAGATAAATTGGCTCTTCTGGAGATGCAAGAAATTATGGCACCTTCTCTACCATAATCTATGGTAACGCCTAAAATTTCTGAAATAATTGCTAGTTCGGACCGATATTGCTGTTTTGACATTTTTTGTGTTCTCATGATCTATTCTCTTCTCAAGGCAACCATGGGGGACAGTTTTGAGGCTTTCCATGCAGGATAAATTCCAGCTGCAATACTCAAGCTCAGAGATAATATCCATACCTTTACTAGATCTGATATGTTGAAGATGGGGGGTATGTGAACCTGTGTACCACCAAATCCTCCAACTCCTCCCACACTTGTTGTAGTAGCAACACTTAGCACTTCTCCCGAGGCCATTCCTATGCCTAAACCCAATGAGGCACCTAGCAATCCAATCAAACCAGCTTCTACTATGAATAGTGATAGAATTGTGGTACTCTGAGCTCCTATGGCCTTCATTGTTCCTATTTCGCGAATTCTTTCTGTAACTGAATTGTAAAGAGTTGTAACAATTCCTACTGCACCGACAATAAGTGCAATTATACCAACCATGAGAATAAAGGCATTATTTCCACTTGCAGCCTGTTGTCTTACTGCATTGATTGCTTTTGGTGTTGTAGCACCAAGAGTATTTCCAAATTGATCTGAAATCTCCTTTGTTACAGTATCAACATCATCTGGTGTTGTTGCTGCTACGATTATTTGGTCGTACTTGTTTAATTTATGTAATAATTGATTTCCAGCGTCAAGATTGATTATAATCGATCTATCGATTTGAGCATTTCCAGACGGTTGGAGGATGCCTGAAATTACAAAATTTTTTGTAACTGTAATCGACTTTCCTGCATTGCTATATGTATATGATGCTGTAATTGTCTCACCCAGAGTGAGAAAAGGAACTGAAGCACCAGGTGGATTTACTATTGTGTCTCCTACTAATGCGGATGCACGGTCATTTGCATTTACTACTGAACCATCAACATAACTCAGATTTGGTAATTCCACACTTAATTTAGCTGGATCCAAGGCAGTGATTGAAGCACGTTGAGTATTTCCCTGAGAATTAACTTGGACAGAACCTGTGTACTCAGGAATCGCATCCTGGACATAGGGGAGTCCCTTTATCTTGGTTAAGATTATGTCATTAATTATCAAAGATGTAGGTGGAGCATCACCTCTAAAGTTACGTTGGCCGTTACTTACAAAAAGAACATTCGCTGCCAGTGTGCTAAACTGTTTTTCCAAAAATGCGGCCTGGCCTGCACTCAAACCATTTAAAACTACTACAAGACTGCTTCCAAGAACTACCATTAAGACAGTTAGAACTGTTCTTACTTTTCTATCAATTAGGGCTTCAAATGAAAGAGAAAAAATATCTTTAGGATTCATTTTCCTTCTTGTCTTCTCTTCCAAATATTGAGACTATATCGCTTTCACCATGCGATAACATTTTTAATTTTTTATTTGATGATCTTTTTCTTTTTATTAGATATGCAATACCTACTGCTACAGCAATTCCAATTCCAATAATTACTGGTATTGGTATTTGGTCAAAGATTGAATTAGATTGCTGAATTACGTTTGTTTGTGTTCTGCCCACCAATACAGTACTGTTCAATATCACAGTATGGAAATTTTTCAAGTCATCTGCATATGTAACCTTGAATGCAACAGGATACATTCCAGGTCGAAGCAAATTGAGTCCAGCTACAGGAATACTAAATGGAATCGGTGAGTCGGGTGTAAGGTCTCCCAAGAATTGCTGTTGTATTGCACCAAACCCACCTCTTTGTCTGCCACCTCCTTGTCCCTGAAATCCTTGACCTCCTTGTCCCTGAAATCCTTGACCTCCTTGTCCCTGAAATCCTTGACCTCCTTGTCCCTGAAATGCTTGACCTTGTGCTTGAAATCCTCCTCCTTGTCCTTGAGATCCCTGGTCAGATTGTGTTGATTGATCTCCATTTGTACTATTTGTAAAGTTTGCAAGTCTAGCTTCTCTTATTGCGGTAGTAAGTGGAGATGGAACCATTTGTAACGTGCTAAATAATCCTGTTGTACTACCTTGATTGAGCACGTTTCCAGAAATACTTGATCCACTTCCTGTGGTCGCCGTTATTTGGTATAGTTGTAACTTGATATTCCCTATGACAAAAGCACCCAGTGTAAGCGAATTTGTTTGGGATTGACCCTTCGAATTGTAATTTGCTGTCAATGTAAATGACGCAGGAGTATTGATTAGAGTGTTAGCAGCGAACACCTGGGTTGAAAGTATTTGTTTATCTCCTGGATTCAAGTTCTGCATTGACCAAGTTGATGGTCCTACTATTGAGACTGAAGTCGATTGAGGAACAAGAGAAATTACTATGTTTGACATTTGATCGGTACTGTTGTTCGAGACAGCAAAATTTAGGTTATCCAAATTTCCTGCCGTAATTATTGGAGTTGTAGCGTTACCAAGATAAGATAAGCTAAGAGATTGTGGAGCATTTGGAGACACAACAAGACCTGTACTTATTACAGTGCTCTGTAGTTTGCCCCATGCATTTTCATAGCTTATCTGAAGCTGGACTTCCTGAGTAGAACCGCCTGCAGAACTGCTTGGGAAAACCACTGTATTTATCTTAGCTTCTGAATGGGCGGGAATCGTTCCCAGTGTAAAAGTGCTGGCTCCAAGATTTACAAGTTGTGTTGTAGAAGTAGATAATACAACAGAACCGCCACTCCCAGAAGATGTGCCACCTTTAGAGTTACCCAGATTTACTATGGAGGCAATAACACCCGTTGCATCAGCACTTCCCTTGTTTTGTATGCTGATTGTTATCGGATCATTTGTCTGAGGTGAAATATTTGTGGTTTCAGTCGATGCATCTAAAATCACCTTTCCGGGAAGAACCAGGGGAACATCGAGTAGAGCAGAATTACAAGTTCCAAGTTGACTAAGTATGAAATAATTGGTTATAACTGAGGCAGAATAAGTTCCGACCTTGGCATTATTTCCAATATTTACATTGAAAAATAAAGTAAATGTAGAACCCGGTTGGACTTGACCATAATAACTTGCCACAGCAGGATTGACACCCGCAGATCTTGCTATATTGAATTGTTGATGTAATTGTGGATTGCTGCTTTCACCAGTAGGAGTGAAACCAGAGGGAAGGGCAAGAAATGCTGTAATCGAAGTTATTGGTAAATTTCCTCGGTTATTCATAACGACTGCAAAAACCGCTGCTCCTTCTCCAGGACCAACTTCTTTTTTAGTTGGATTGTTGCCTGTAGAGTTTGCATTAGCTATTCCTGCATCTACCCAGTAAGAATCTATTACTATTGGACCAAAGTAATTAGGTCCAACGTTACTAGTAACAGGACCAAAACAGTCTGTAGTTTGCAATGCGTTTGCATCATGAGTTGGGATGGCACTAGAAACAATTAGAATCATAAACAAAAAAGGAATTGCTATTTTTATAGAAAATCTATCCTTGAATGATTTTGGTAGTATCGTTTTAGTTTGTAACATCTCTCTCAATCCTCCCATCTCTTAGTAAAATAGATCTATCTGTTGATTCAGAAAGCTCTGGATTATGCGTTACCATGATTATAGTACGTTTAAACTTGTGTGATAACATCTTTAGCATGTCAAATACATCTTCTCCAGTTTTTGTATCCAAATTTCCTGTTGGTTCATCAGCCAAAATGATTGAAGGATTATTAATCAAAGCCCGAGCAATGGCAACTCTTTGCTGTTGTCCACCGCTGAGATTTACTGGTTTTTGGTTCTTCTTATCTGATATTCCCAAGGCTTCCAATATTTTTAATGAACGAAAATTTGCTTCTTCATTTGACATGCCAGAAATGAGACCAGGTAGTTTTACATTTTTTTGAACTGTAGTTCTATTAATCAAATTAAATGATTGGAAGATAAAGCCTATCAATCTATTCCTCATAGTGGCGATCTGAGAATCGTTTAAAGAAAAAATATCGACTCCATCAATGAGAACCTTTCCTACCGTGGGTCTGTCAAGCGCACCTATCATATTGAGTAGAGTGGATTTTCCACTACCGGATGGACCAACTATTGATACGAATTCACCTTTTTTTATTGTAAAATTCACCTTGTTTAATGCAACAACTCTTCCCGCTCCAGAATCAAAGATCTTAGACAAGTTATCTACTTGCAAGGCTATTGAATCAGCTTTAATGATATTTTCTTCATGTTTCTTCCCGCTTATCTCCAACTCACTCTTCATTATTTCCATCCCATGTCCCTCTTTAGAACTCATCTATCCGTTTTTCTTGAAAAGAATAATTCCAATTACACTGAATAATGCAACAAGTTTTCATGAACTATTTTGATGGATTTCTGAATAAAACGATTATCAAACCTTGTTCAGGAACAAAGTTAGTGATGATGAGGTATAAAAGAGAACAATTTATCAATGGAACATATTTCTAGGTAAAAGCTTAATACGCAATTTATTCCGCAAGAAATTATTCCTTGTCGCATGAGTATAGAGATAGAATATACATAAGAAAAGATATAATATTAAAATTGACAGAGCACGGAGAGCTTAACCAAACTGCGCTTCTTAGTTATTGTGGGTTGAATTTAATGAAACATAAGGATATACTTGAAAGCCTTGAAAGAAAAGGGTTCATAACAAAGGATGAACAAGCATGGGGTAACAAAAAGATAATAAAATATTCCGTAACTCAAAAGGGCAGGGAGTTTTGTAAAATGATTCTTGAACCGTATGAGAATATGTTTCCAAGGAGAGAAAAACATGACCAAGAACAAAGTTAGCGAAGTGTTTTATGTACAAAAAGCGGAGTTTTCTATAAATGTCTGATCCTGAAAATAATTTGCCCGGAAAAAATGGGTCTACTGAAGATGATAAAACTAAAGACACCAAAAAGGAGTCTGAAAATCTTTTAAAGATACTGGATGATCTCCTTGCCCATACGAATAGCTCCAGACGTTTGTTTATGATATTTATCGCTTGTGCTCTTTTCTTTGGACCGGTGGCATTGGTTTTAGGAGGTGTGCTACTTGGTCATCCTGCGTATAACATAAGGCACTTGGAGTCTTCAATGGGAGACAATTCGCAAAACTTAACCAACCAAGGCCTACACATCCAGGTTGTAACCAAGAACGGTACAGTTGTATCGGAGATGCCATTTCCGCCTCTACGTCCACACAGTAACGCGTATACCTTTTTAGGTCTAAGTGTATTCATCATAATTTCCATTGTGATTGCTGGAATTCTATTATTTATTGCTGTAAAGGAATACCGATTCTTTTCTCACTGGAATAATAGATTTGTGAAGTACAAATCTCTTAAAGATAAAGTCGATAAGGAACTTGATGAAGGCTAGAATAAAGGAATGATAACTTTTGGTAGAAGCTGTACTTAGAACGCATCGTTATCATGATCTTACTCATTTTGGACTGAGAATTACAGCTGGAATTCTTTTTATTGTACACAGTCTTGGAAAATTTGATCCTAGCTCTAATGGATTCCTTTCAGGTATTGGATTGCCTCCTGAGATGGGCACACTGATAGGAATCATGGAATTGGTTGGGGGAATACTTCTAATTCTTGGTGTGTTGACAAGAATAACTAGCAGTCTTCTTGCAATTGAGATGCTCGGTATCATGGTTTATGTTAAAAAACTACAATCATTTTCAGGTAGAGGAGGACTAGAGCTAGAGCTCTTGGTGTTTGCAATTTTATTGACACTTTTAGTTTTAGGACCAGGTAGAATATCTTTATCGCATATTGTAAAGAAAATTCCGAGAATATTGCAATAACTTTATTGATATATGCTTGATAATCTAGAATCAGAGTTTATCATTTCAGACCTATGCTATTGATAGGAACTCCTGAATTAGCGTCTGTTATTAGAATTATCTTCTTACCTTTATGATCGTATTGTGCAAACCAGACAGGGACATGTAATAGTTCTCCACTTGATACTTCTTCTTGAGTTTCAATTTGTCGTATCATGTGATACTTTGAATGTGCTCTTTGTGATTGCAGCTGATCAACTATAATTTTGGCCTGATTTTTTGCAGCGTCTTCATTTATGTCTCCATTTAAGATTTTTACTGATTTTGGGATCTTGGTTGAATCAAAATCAATTCTTTGATCTAGTGAAAATTCATAATCATGAGGCTGATATGAGGTTAGAGATTT
>CAZIHN010000038.1:6897-13027 GCA_964538845.1 uncultured Nitrosopumilaceae archaeon
ATCCAATAAGGTATCATTGTAATATCAAGTTCTTCGAGCTTTGAGCTTTCTTGCAGATGTCTGTGCAACAGACCTGTATCCATCATGTGTCGTAATTTTTCAATTATTTCATCCTTGTCAGTTATTGTGATGGGCAGCATGGTGTGTTTTTGGATATTTTGCCAACCCTTATTTTCGAGGCTTATTCCTCCTCCACAATATTCACACGTTATTACCATCTCTCCAAATTTTGGAGATAATGCAGCACCACAATTGGGACATTTTAACTCTCTTGTCTCTGTAACTTGATCTTGGTCAGAAGATTTTGGTGCACTGCTTGTTTGCTTTAATCCGCATCGCTGACAAAATACTGCATCATCCGGAAGTTGGGTACCACACTTGGAACAAAACATTATGAATCTTAACCACTTGTTTTTATCTCATTTCCACAATGAGAACAAAATTTAGAATCTGCTGCAATGATATTGTTGCATTTTTGACATGTTATTCCTTGAGTTTTTGGCGGCTGTGCTTGTTGTTGCTGATTGGCACCACAATTTGGGCAAAAGCTACTTGAAACAGGCATCATCATGGCACATTTTGAACATTGCTTCATAGGAGGCTGATACATTCCCTGTGCCATTTGACCTGCCATTGCATAACCAATTCCTGATCCAGCTCCAAAACCAACTCCAAGACCAACAGCTGGTCCTGCAGATCCTGATGGATTTTTTGCAGCTTCTGTCATTGCTTGGCCAGCTTGATACTGCATGTAATTGACACCTAACACGGACATTTCGGATCTAGTGTTAATCGCCTTTTGTACCTCCTCTGGCAAACTAATCGTTAAACCTGAGAGTTTGTTAATCTCCACTCCATATTGTCCAAAGTGAGAGGGGGCATTAGAAAGCACAACTTGTTCAATGTTTTGCAAATTAGACGCAATGTCGGTAACCTTCATTCCGCTATCCTTGAGCTTGCCAATTGCATTAAAGACTAGAAGTACCATCTGTTCTTTGAGTCTTGATTCAATTTCTGCCGAAGCTTGAATTGCAAATGTTCCAACAAACTGATTTACAAAATTCTCAGGAGATGAGATCTTCCATCTATACTCACCAAAGAATCTAAAATTTACAATTCCAAATACTGGATCAACAAATTGGTACGGTTCTTGGGTTCCAAACTTTCCATCAATATACCTATTTTGTAAATAATAAACTTCTGCGGCCTGTTGTACCCCTACAAAAAACTTGAGTAGCCCGCCAACAATTGGTGCATTAAAATCAGTCAGCGCGTACCTGTTTGGTTTGTCAAAATAAGTCAGCACCTTGCCGTCTCTGAAAAATACTGCGATTTCATCTTCTCTTACTACAATGTTATCATTTAGTCTTATCAGTCGTGGAACTTTCCACATGATGTTGCCCTCTTTGAATTGTGAATCCCATTCAATTGTGGTTGAACCTACTACGCTTCCACCAGAATCTGTATCTTTTTTACGCCCAAACATTTACTGAATCACCTTTTCTTTTTTTCCATCACTTTTATCACTTTTCATTTGGTTACAAGGATATTTTCAACAGAATCTAGTCTCTTCTTCCAGGCAAACTTGAAATCATCAATCATTGAAGTGATTTTAGAAATAATATCTTGTGATGATATCCCTGAATTATATTCTGTAATAGAGTTTGAAGTCAAAGAAAATATTTGTTGAGCACTATTAACAAAATTCAAATCATAATCGTATAAGTTGTTTAAAGTATTATCGTCAATTCGAATGTTTGGAGAAATCCCCGCAGATCCTTGTTGGACATGCATTACTGTACCTGCAACCTGTTGGATTTGCGAGATTGCGGAACCAACTAGTGTGAGGTTGGCAAGATCTCCTTTATTGGTCATGGTTTTTCTTAAATCTTCAAGCTTGGATTTGGAATCGCCAAGTTTGTCGGACACTTGCTTTCTCAATAATTGATCAGCGGCTCTAATGTCTTCTAGAGTGCGATATTCCTTTAGTCCTGGTACGAGAAGTTGCAATTTCTTTATAGTTCCCCTATTTTCTACTATCTTATCTCGCAAGTCAGGTGGATTATCAGTCATATCTGATATAAGATCGTATACGAAACTTAAAGATTCCTTAACAAAATTCTACTTTAACATTAATTTTCTTCTAGTTAACAAAAGAACTGGTATTAATCCAATAATTAGGGCAATGTATGCGATTGGGAATTCTGGTACTGCAAATGTTCCGTGGATAGATACATCACTTGTTCCAGAAGGAAATGAGATTGCAACGGTTCTATAGTTTCCAGACGTTGTTTCAGTAGAGTTTGCATTGCTCTTGTCTGCAAGTACATAGAAAGGAATGTCGGTACCATCAGATTTTTTTGCATCAATTAAATCTCTTGGTAGTTGTAGAATTAATATTCCATCACTAGAGGATTTAATCTTAATATCTAGAGATGATGATGCTGAATCTGCACTTACTCCTAGCATTTGTGCGCCCAAAATATGATAACTTATTGAAGAATCTGTGTTTGTAACAATGATGTTTCCTGCCGATACCTGCGGGATGGGAGGTGGAGTTGATTGGGACGGATTTTGTGAACCAGGAGTAACAGCTGCTTCATTAGAAGGTTGACTAGATCCGACGTTGTTCAAGGTTGAGACTCGGTAAATGTAAGTTGTTCCATTCAAAAGTCCTGATTGTACGTATGATGAAAGGACTCCGACATTTGAATTAAGAATATTCCATGTACCTGAGGAGCCGATTTTATACTCAACCTTGTAGCCCATGATTTGAGAGTTACCTGTGTTTGTAGGGATAATCCATGACAGTTTAACAGTATTTGATGAGATCAATGTTGCATTCAGCTGAGTTGGTGAATTTGGCAAACCTGGGGTTTGAGTAGGTGGTTGATTAGGCTGTTGAGTGGGTGGTACAGGAGCTGATGAGGTACTTGTTGGGGTAACATTAACACTAGAAGATGGATTGCTTGATGTTCCGCCTGATAACAATGCAGTTACTGTAAATACGTACGACTTGCCTGTAGTCAGATTAGGAATTGTATAACTTGTGACACTTCCTGTATCATCAATCACGCTAAGAGATTGGCCGTTTTCTAGTTGATCAATTCTATATCCGTTTATTGTTTGGCCATATGTATTTGATGGCGGAATCCATGACATACTCACTTGTGTAGGGGAAGTGGCAATAGCATTTGTAATTGTCGGGTTTGTTGTAGTATTGGGGGTTGCTGTAGCTGTATTTGATGCAGTTCCAGGTCCAAGAGAATTGATTGCTGTTACTCGATATGTATAGCTTGTACCTGTAACAAGACCAGTATGAAGATAGGTCGTTTGCGTATTACCAGTATTTGAAACTAGAACCACGAATTGACTGGTTACGTTATAGTATTCTATCTTGTATCCGATAATAGGAGAACCACCTGTATTTTGAGGCGCAGTCCATGATATGCTAATGCTGGTAGGTGATGCAGAATATGCACTAGGAGTACCTGGAGCTTCTGGAACACTATTTACTTGTACAGGTGTTGCAAAAGCTGTGTTAGATGAATTTCCTGTTCCAACAGAATTGATAGCAAAAACCCTGTAAGTGTAGGTGTGACCTGTTTGCAAATTGGTATGAGAATATATTGGTGACGAGCTGCCCGAGTTTGATACAAGAGTGATGAAACTACTATTGTCTAACTGATAATCAATTCTATAGCCTGTCACCGGAGGACCCGCATTGTTAGCCGGAGGAGTCCAAGACAGGTTTATCTGAGTTCCAGATGGGGAGGTGGCAGTAAGACCCGTTGGTGGATTTGGTGCGATGTTTTTTGGAGGTGTGGAGGTACTTGTCGGTTTGACTGGAGCAGATTCAATTGAAGGAGGACTTGAACCTTTTGCATTTACTGCGATTACGTGAAATATGTAAGTTGTATCTGTTACTAGACCTGTGTAATTGTATTTTGTTTTGTTGTCAAGTGTATTAACCGAAGTATGGTAGGTCTGGTCTAGTGTTGTCTTGTATTCAATTGTATAGTAAGTGATGGAGCTGTTGCCATTGTTTAGAGGTGGATTCCAGTAAAGACTTGCTGATGTAGGAGATATTGGGAAAGCTGTAAGTGATCTTGGTTGGTCAGGTATTGTTGAATCGGCAAAAGAATTATTGGGAGACATTACTATAAACGCAGTAAATAGAACTACTGCAATCAATACTTTAACTGAATTAATTTTTGCAACGTTATATAGGATCTTGTAAAAATGGATTTTATCAAGCAATAGTATTGTAACCCCCTTGTGAATTAATTGGCAACTTGTAACGGATAAGTCTTTGGATTCATTAATGTGAATAATTTGCACTATGCCATTGATTAAATTTGAATTTAATCAATCCCTTTAAGCAGGGCTACTGTATATAGTATCATAAAATGAACAACACCATCAAATATGCAATTGTAATAATTGTAACGGCTATTGCTGCAATTGTTGGTACATTTGCTTTTGTATCACAAGAACCTCTACAACATACAATTACACAAAGTATGACATCTACTAATGAATCACAAAGTGTAACATCAATTAACGAATCAAACACAACACAAATTTCTATACAAACTCAGGGCCTGAAGAAATTCAACTCTATTGATGATCTTCAAAAATTTCTTCAATATTCACAATCTCAATCCTCGATTCAGTATGGTGGAATGAAAGAACAAATGGGACTTGCAAGAGCAAATGGGCCAACAACAGCTCCCGTACCTTCTGTTGATATTCCGAGTACTTCAGCACCTCCACAAGATTCCCATGCAGCTGGGGTAGCAACATCTTCTTCTTCAAACCAGTATTCTACCACAAATGTTCAGGTGTCTGGAATAGATGAACCAGATTTTCTAAAAAATGATGACAAGTATTCGTATATCTTGTCTCAAGATAAGATAACCATAATTGATTCCTATCCTGGTGAGACTGCTAAAATAATCTCAAAAGTAGGCATTGATGTCAAGGGACAATCTCTTGAGAACATGTTTTTGAACAAGGATAAACTTGTAGTCTTTTACAATGACAACGAACAGAGCTTCGCCATTCAACAATTCGATTATCTTCCAAATCCTGTCTACACTCCTGTAACACATGCAGTGATAATAGATATCTCTGACAGGACAAACCCAAAAATTCTCAAGAACTATGAAGTTACTGGCTATTATACTGGTGCAAGAATGATTGGTGATTATGTCTATCTGATTTCAAATCAATATGTAGATTATATCCATCCAATGCCTCCAATTTTGAGAGAATCTGCAGGTATGGTTCTTAATCCAGATGTTTATTATTTTGACAATCCTGATTCTAACTATAATTTTAACACCATAACTAGCTTTAACATATTTTCAAATGAGGTTAATTCCAAGACGTTCATGATGGGTTCCACTGGAACTCTGTATGTCTCAAACGATGCCATTTATCTAACGTATCAAAAATATCTTCCATACTATTACGATCAAAGTTATTCGCAGGACAGGTTCTTCAAAGTTATCTTGCCTCTTCTACCATCTGACTTGCAATCACAGATTAACTCGATTTGGACTAGCAGTCTTGATCCTTCCCAAAAATGGGCACAGATATCAGACTTGATGCAAAACGCATACAACAAAATGTCAGAATCAGACAAGAATGCATTATTTGATAAAATATCAAAGGCAATTAATCAGTATGACATTAACGCACAACAGGACTATAGAAAGACAGTAATCCAAAAATTCTCTATAGCTAATGGAACTGTTTCCTATATTGCAAACGGTACTGTTCCTGGATACCTGCTTAACCAGTATTCAATGGATGAATCTGGTAATAGATTCAGGGTAGCAACAACCTCTGAATATTACACATCAAATGGTGTTACCTCTACCAATAACGTCTATGTGTTAGACCAGTCACTCAAGTTGGTAGGTAGTTTAGAAAAAGTAGCACCTGATGAATCAATCTATGCTGCAAGATTCATGGGTGACAGGCTGTATCTTGTGACCTATCAGAGAATTGATCCATTCTTTGTAATTGACTTGACTACAGATACTCCCAAAGTCTTGGGCGCACTCAAGATTCCTGGATACTCTAGCTATTTGCATCCGTATGATGAAACACACATCATAGG
>CAZIHN010000039.1:0-12686 GCA_964538845.1 uncultured Nitrosopumilaceae archaeon
GTCAGGAGTGGTTTTGATAATATCTATTATTTTGATTACTTTATTTCTTTCAATAGCAAGCAAACTTAGTATCTTTACTTTTCGCAAATAATTCAATTCTTCTTAAGATTAGTAGGATTTTGTTTCTAGATATCTTGAAGAATTATTTTGTCCAACCCCTGGAGATTAGAATATTGGCAGTAGCTTGTTTCAAACAGGCAGGTGAGCCATCTTCCACTTTTAGGAAATGCTGAAATCCAGTAGGACATGTTATATCATTTGCTGGGATGCCAGCTTTGAAGAGATTGAGAGGAGTACTAGTGAAAAGAGTTAGCGTAGCCACATAATCTGAAGTCAAGGTTTTGTTTGTGCTAACCGGATAGGGCTTGATATCAATTAATTGGACAAAGTAATTATCAAATGATTTTAACGCCATGGTCTTGTCTGGTGTAAGACCTAAAGTAAAGTTACCAATGCTTTGTGAGCCTTTTGAGATACCGATTGATGCTTTTACTTGACCTTGCCAAATACAAGTTACACCTGAAGGACAACGAGAATCCTCTGTCACATTCAAAAATTGAATCCGTATGTCCTTTGACTGTAATAATGCTGACTGGTTAATTTGGAGCTGGAATGGATATCCCAAAGTCATACCCATAAGATTTTGGGCAAATACATCTTGTGATAGAGGCAACAAGCCAAAAAATAAAACTGATACAAATGCGATTGCTGTTACCATACTAATCTTATTTATTGTCATGATGAATTCTTGATTTTAATTCTATTTAGTTCTACGTCATATAAATAAATTAACTAACACAAATTATCTTGTGCACTCCCAAATGATTATTGTGATTTATCTGCTTCTTTTTCGTTGAAATATTTTAACAAATTTGAGATTGAAATTTAAAATGTACTTTAAATGAAACTGCCACGTACATAATATGAGGAAAAAGGTTGTCGAGTAGATATATGGACGATTTTACATACAGATTGGTTACACAGAAGGGCTCTGGTTCTCATGTTGTGTTAGGAATAATAATTTTAATCATTGGCATAGGAACAGGCCTTTATCTGCAGAATGATACCGTATTATATCTTGGAATAGCAGCTGGAGGAGCTGTAATAATATCTGCATTTCTAATGATAATAAAACAATTTGAAAGAGCCATAATTCTTCGTCTTGGAAAATACAACAGACAAGTAGGACCAGGAGTTCAGACACGCCTTCCCTTTGTTGATAATATTTTGGTTGTAGATATCAGGGAGAAAGTGAGCGAATTTAAAGCAGAAAGGATGCTTACAAAGGACAATGTACCAGTAACTATAGACGCAATTCTCCGCTATAGAATAATCGAAGCCAGGGCCAAAGATGCAATACTTAATGTAGAAAACTTTAATCAAATGATTCAGCAAGTCTCGCAAACTACTCTTCGAAATAATATAGGTTCCTCAGTGTTCCAAGATAGTTTATCAAAAAGGGAGGAAATCAATTCGCATGTTAGAACAATAATAGAAAGTGAAGCAAGCAACTGGGGAGTAGAAGTAACGGGAGTTGAAATAAGGCAAGTAATCATACCTCAAGAACTAGAATCAGCAATGTCAATGCAAGCACAAGCAGAACGTGAAAAGAATGCCAGAGTTACATATGGAGAATCCGAAGTACTGGTAGCAAAAAAATTTGAAGAAGCTGCCCAAGTATACTCTGAAAATCCAGTTGCATATGCATTAAGACAATCCAATATGTTATACGAATCGATCAAGGTACAAGGAAATACAATAGTAATGGTTCCTTCAGAATCCCTTAATTCTATTGGCTTTGGAAACCTGGGGACTACTATCGCATATTTGGAAAGTACTAAAAAGGCAGTAGCAAAGGAAAAAGCAAAGGACGATAAATCAAAACAAGAACCACAATAAGATCAAACAAATTCACAGTTCGTTTTATCCTTCATCCTGTCGTATTTATCACAGATGTGATTCAACATTTTTGTTGCAAAATCATCTAGAATGGATATATAATTTTTTGATTAACTGAATTCATGAATAAAGACCATGCTGCAAACCTAGACTACGCTGCATACAGTATTCCATCTGCAAGAAATTCAAATCTAGATAGCATAGTTTTGCAAAAAGAAAGACTGACCTGTGCAAACCATACGGATAAAGAGGTCTTGCTTGATCAGATAGGATGGAATTCCTTTACATGCCCAAAATGTGGTCATGATTACTCTATAGGAAGGAAGATTGCAATATCTGAACACTCGAGAGAGATTCATCATAATTTAGATGGTAACAGAGGCAAATCTTTTAGGAGGATATATTTAGGATGACAATTCCATATAGGTTTGAATTTAGCAATTTGAGCGTTATTCCTTTGCTATTTCTAACTATCATCATGGCTTTCACATTGACTCATCCAGGGGCAGCACAAGCCCAATTATCCCCCAATTGTGAAGCTGATAAGATATGCGTTTATCCTGGTAACTTTCTAAAATATCACACTTCAAGCTTTGGAAATAATTCAACCTTTACAATTAACTTTGAGGGTCTAGTAGATCCTGACAATATCAGAGTCTTGACAACTACAACAACGGATAACGGTACAATTCCAAGTGATAACATTCTAAACTTGAGAAATGGCACACTTTTTAGCAACGACGGTACTTCTGGACAATTCAGATACATAGCACCAACTCCAATAAATCCAAACACAATAGGTCAACAAGGTATCAAACCGGAGATTGTGAGTTTTCAAGGTTCGAATAGGATGGCTCTCGGATATCATTTTAACAATGGAACAAACATTTTCAATTTGGTTGTAGATAACCAGACTGGAGTTTTATTAAATTTTGATGCACTAAATACAATATCTAATGATCAATTAGTGGGAGCATCAGTTCAGCTTGTTGAGACCAACATGTTTACCAATACTCAGACATACAATACTCAGACCTCAACAAATCCTCAGACACCATCAAATACTCAGACACCATCAAATACTCAGACATTAAATCCTCAGATATCAAATTCTCAGACATCATCCAATGTTCAGACAGGTACTCAGACATCATCCATTCCATCTTGGATTAAGATTGTTGCACAGTTCTGGTCACGAGGAACCGTCAGCGATAATGAATTTGTTCAAGGAATGCAGTATCTTCTTAGAGAAAATATATTAAAAGTTCCACAGGGAACTCAGTCTGTATCCCAATCTCATATGATTCCGCAGTGGGTAAGGCACAATGCAGGATGGTGGGCATACAATGAAATATCAGATGACGAGTTTTTAAAAGGTATCCAGTATCTTATAACAAATGGAATCATCTCAGTCTAGCTTTTTTGTAGAGATTTCTAAAAACTTGATTTATCGTACTGCTAAAACTGGACAATGTGCGTGAGATATTACATCGTTAGCAACACTTCCCATCAAGAATCTTGTAATGCCCGTCATTCCCTTGGTTCCGACTACAATCAAGTCAACTTTACTGGTTTTTGCATAATCTAGTATAGTTTGTTTAACAGATGTCCCTGCAAGGACTTTCCCGTGTATGGTTACTCCCTGCTCCTTTCCCAAATCTACAATATTTTTGAGTAATAGTTCTCCATCTTGCTTTAGGGCATCTAAAATTCCTTTTTGGGCAATAACGGGAGCAGAAGGAAGAGTTGATCCAATTACTCCAATCGAGGATTGGTCTATTACATGTATGACTGTTACTTCAGCATCCAAAGATTTTGCCAAGTTTAAGGTATGTGATACTGCCTTGTCTTTATAGCCTGATTTATCAACTGCAAGAAGTATCTTTTTTATTTTAATATTTTGTATCATGCCTATTGTGCAGTAATCTATCCGGACATATTACTTTAAGAACTTTGTCCATTGTAAGAATCTTTAATTTAATCTCATACAATAATATAATTACTGAACAATAGTTCTGCTGGAGGTACAGGATGTGTTATGGGTAAAGACCTATTCACATCTTGAAATACTGATTATTTTTTCATAAGATTTCTAGCCTTCAAGTAACACTTTTCAGCCTCTTTTTCTCTATCCAATTTTGAAAGTACTTTACCCTTGTTATGCCAAGCAACTTCAAAATCTGGCTTGATCTTTAATGCTTTCTCAAAGCACTCTAACGCTTTTTCGAGTCTTTTCAAATTAAAAAAACATACTCCTAAAAAGTTCCATGCTCCAAAATGTGTAGGATTTAACAAAATTGCCTTCTCAAAGCATTCAGATGCGTGTTCGTATCTTTTCATGTCAGAAAGACATATTCCTTTTAGATTCCAGGTATCTGCTGATTGAGGATTTATCTCTAGAACATGTTCATAACACAAAAGTGCCTCATTGTGTCTTTGAAGGTAAAACAGTGCGTCACCTTTTTTGAGCCACGCATTTGCATACCGGGGCAACTTTTCAAGAGTTTTATCATAAAATGAAACAGCTTCATCATATTTTTTCTTTAGAAACAAACCTTCAGCTTTTTCATACAAAGACATTGCTTCTTCAGGATAAATGTCTGAAAATTTTTTAGTTGTTTTATGTTCAGTTTTATGTTTAACTCTCAGAATTTGATATGCTTCTGAAATTTCTTTAAACTTTGTTTCATTTGCCTCAGATAAGATCTTATCAGGATGGTACTTGAGAGCAAGTTTTCGGTATGCTTGTTTTATTTCTCTCATCGTAGCTTCTGGTGTCAATCCAAGAATTTTATAACATTCATAAATATTCAAATTTACAAAACATGATGTCATCTGTCTATATGTTCGTAATGGGTTTGGCAAATCAATAGGTGTGAATAATTCTCTTTAGTAATGAATAATTTATAATAATAGATACAGAGTTATTTGCTGGATTCTTTGTGAAGTTTATCGCTTACTTTCAATATAACATCCAATATGAAACCTTTATTTTGTATGGCCAAGGTGTATACTCTTTTTATTTTATTTGGCTGATTTTCATCCTTTTCAATTTCCAAGATCTCGTTCTTACTTTGATTTTCAATATTGACTAGTTGTGTTAGAGAATTATTTGTAATTTCCTCAACCCTGTCAATCCCGTATGGAGATATATCACCGTGAATTATAGTAGACTTTTGATTTGCACGTTCTATCTGAAGCTTTACAAAACGTGGAGCAAGATATTCCAAATTACTATCCAGTAAACTTCTACTCATTTCTTGCAATCCAGCATCATTGTATATTTCTTCAGGTTGTATCTCCCTTTTCCCTTCAAACCACTTGCTGTATAGAGTAAACAAAATCCTAAATCGAATTTCATGATTATCCATCTTCTAACCACTTCCCATTTGCGTTTATCTTATTTAGATAGACAGATGTCATATGAGGTAACTTTTTCCCTCAAATGGGCATTATCAAAGATATTAAACAATTTAAAAGAGAAAAAAATGGATATTATCACGTGATGTAATACCCAGATCCTCGATGGTTTGAGTAAGATCCTCTTTACATTTTTTAGGTAAAGCAATGTAAAATGGTATATTCCTCTTGTCTTCGCTCATTACTCTGTTTGAAAAGTCTTGTAACTGATCAGTTGTTTCGAAACTAGATAGTGAATCACATGTTTTTGCCACTCCAAAGTATAACAAACCAGATGAATCTTTTCCAATTACATCAGGTTTGCGCCTGCCCTGCTTTGGGCACTCATTGTATCCGGTAATTGAGGCACAAAGAATTGTTAATCCCATTGCCTCCAAATTATCAACCAGTTTTTTTACAAGTGTTTGATGTTCATTACTTTCCATGACAAGTGTCAGTTGTTATTTGGATTGGTAGATTGTGTGTTATTCCAAATTTTACTAAGATTAACGGTAACATCAAATCCAGCCAATGTACCGCTAAGCATTGAGATTTTTTCTTGATTGCTAGTTGTATCAATTGAGAATCTGGCCGTATCCCCAACTTGAAATGCTTGAATATTTGTTGTGTCAGTTACAGTTGAAAAAAGGCAAATTGTTGGTGAATCAGGACATGCTGTACTGGGAGATAAAGAAAGATGTGCAACTCCCCTTCCTACTGGAGATTGAAGTATGACGGTCCCCTTGGAATCATGTATAATAGACCATATTACCGTTCCATGAAAGTTGCTGTTTTGAGATATCATTCCCTTGACAGAAAAATTAATAGGATTTGTTTGAGTTTGTGCAGAAACGGTATGCATTAGCGGCAATAATATCACACTAAGTAGAAGTAAAATTCCAATAAAACCAGACAAGAATTTTGATCCCATAGAATTCAAATTCTAATTTTAGTGTAAAAATTGATGAGGAATAGAATCTGTTACCTTATAGGTAGTTTTTCTTGATTTCCCTAACAAACTGCAAATGAATATATCGACAAAGAGTAAAAATAGTATCCCCCCAATTTACGCATGAAAAGTGCCACAATTACATTATATCGAAAGTTATGATTTGTTGGAGAATCTTTAAGATCAATACGAAAGTTATGATGCTGTGAATATCGCATTGTTAGCTGTAGTAATGCTTGCAGTTACAATCCCCCTTGCATTCATCGGGATATATTCTATTCAACCCCATACTCAGCCAACAAGTATTGGATATGGGGGGTGTGACAATTACGATGCAAAAAGTTTTTTCAAGTGTGGAGGAAAATCTTGGCTTTCAATAAAGCCTTACAATAATGAAGTAAATGCTACTATTGGATCTTGGAATCTGATTCCTATCAATATAACACATGTAGCAAGTGCATACCCACTAACCAGTGTATTGGTAAAATATACCGGTTTAGAAGCAAATTATATTCAAGAATGCGATTCTAAATTTACACCTACAATTACAAGTAAGATATTCAATCCTAACTCTACAGATTCAAGACCCAAAGATGAATTTTTCCTGATAGCGGGAGAATCAAAAACAATCGTTCTTAATGTAACGATACCGCAAGAATGGCCCAGCTGTGCCACTATGCCCATTTTGTATCACATCGGATTTGTGGACTTGTTTAAGGATAATGTAAAAGATTTTCTCATGGATAATTCGGTAATTTCGATTCGAGTAACTGGAAATGACTCTCAAAAATCATAAAAATCATTACAATGTAAAATTTCTCAAAGGCTACGGCTTTTCAATATCTGTAAAAGATTCAAAAATTGTTCTCAAAAACACATCCGATCCTTTCAAAGAACCTGAAATCGAAGAATGGTATGTCAATAACATGCCTTATGAAAAAATTGTCATGTCAGGCAAGGGCTATATCTCCACAGAGGCTCTAGGATTACTTTCTCAACACAATAGAAACTTGATTCTACTTGACACCTATGGAAAACCAATTTCCTATCTTAATCCAGTAATGGAATCACTTACCGCAACAAGATATAGAATCGGTCAGTATGATACCTTTAGAAATCCAGAAAAGAGAGAATATCTTTCAAGACAGATTGTTAAAGCAAAATTAGATTCTCAAATTAACTTTCTTAGTTCGGTGAACAAATCAGAATTACAAGAAGGCATATCACAGATTCAATCCATTAGAAATCAGATTGATGAAAATTCTTGCCTCTCACAGTAGAAAACAGAGCTTCAAAGATCTATTTCAGAGAATATCAAAAATTAATTCCTGAAAGATAAGAGTTCCATTCAAGAAACCAGTCCTTTATCAGGGAATCAAAAAACCATGCTACAGATGTCATAAACGCATTACTAAATTATGGATATACTGTTCTTACTGGTGAGATTTCCAAATTCATCAATGGAATTGGTCTTGATTCTTACTATGGATTCTATCACAAATCCCATACGGGATTTCAACCATTAGTGTTTGATATGATAGAGCCTTTTAGATGGTTAGTAGATTATTCAGTTTACAAGTTAGCAAATCAAGACAACCGTTTTTCGATAAGACGAAAAGACTATGCAAGAACTAGGGAAGGATTGATAGTAATGGATTATTCTCTGATTAAACGCTTCTTAGAATTATTGGAAAGAACATTTTAGAAGGAAAGAAGGTATGATTTCAAACATGGAAAAAAGACTTTAGATGGGTTGAAAAACGTACAAGAAATTACAGTAGCCAAAATTACTGTTCAGAATTTAGCAGATTTTTGTATTTCAAATAACCAAGTTTTTGAAATATACTTCAATTAACTTTTCAAGGTTTGTGATCATAAAGTTGCGGATGTTAACTTTCGAGGTTGAATCTATTTTATGTGGTCACAAGTTTCTTTTTTTATTGCGTCTATTACTGTGAAATTTTGCGAACTAGTTGGATAAAAGACAAACCCTATTGCGCTCCCACCACATTCTCCATAACAAATAAGCGTGATATTATTTGGTACAGGCGTAAAATTTGATCTGTCTATTGGTATTCTCAGGTTGAGATCCGTATGTACCGTACATCTATGCGCCTTAGATGGAGGTTCACTTCCTGTCAGAAAATAATTAACAAATTCGATAGAATTGGATTCATATTCAACTGACATATTGGCTGATGGATATTTTTCAAGAAAGGTATTCACGGCTGGCATATTCTGTGTTGCTTCTGCATACAATCTATCTTGAATTGAAAGGTCAGTCAATTTATCGGTGAAGGATGTAGTATTAGTTTTTGTAAACGCAATAAATCCGATTGTTGTTAATGAAATTGTTAACAAGGCTACATAGATGTAGACCGTTTGCATACTCGTAGATTACTAACAGAATCATTTAACTTTTGAATTTAATTTTGATTAGATTCTCGTCCTTTTCCTCACCGAAACTTCATTCATTTAGTTTTTGAATGCAACCTAGTTTTGAGGAGTACAAATGCGGATATGCTACCACAAGCAATAATGACTGGAATAACTATCACAAGAGGATTTGCGAAGAGGTATGGCGGATGATCAACCATTGTAGTCTTGTATACCTTCTCTCTTGCAAGATTCAACTGTTCTTCAAGTGAGCCTTGATATCCTTGACCCGCATTTTGAGCAAAAGCTAATGGCATTATAGAAGAAAGGATGAACATAACAAAACAGGTAGTTCCAATCAAAATAGAATTTTTCATGTATTATAATTAACGTTGAATTTATTTAGTATTACTAGAATCAACATGTTTTTCTGCTTTAAATTAATAATCCTTGTTTGACTAACTCTAACTTGACATATTCTATCGAGTAAGCATATCCAATTCCAACATTCGTATAATCGTGAATTATTTGTATTACATCTGCAAATGATTTAGTTGGATCAAAATTAAATTGTTCCCCCGTCTGATTGTTGGTGTATGTAATAAATGAAGGTGAATTAGCACTCTTAATCATATTAGCAGTGTATAACAATTTTTCATCTATACCACCCGCTTTCCTCGTAATTATTCCTCGCAAGTACATAGCATCAATACTTTCGTATTGATCTTAAAGATTCTCCAACAAATCTTAACTTACATCATTTTACCTAGTTGTTCCATAAAAACTAGCAATATCGTGAAACCTTCCCCAACCATGTTGTTCAAGGATCACTGCAGTTTGTTTCTTTACACAAGCAGGAGAATTGTCCGAGTTTTTCAACATAAAGACAAGATGATCATTACAAATCACTGATGTGGGATAAACGCCCTTTTCTACCTGTTGTCTGGGAGGCAATGCAGGGATTGCAAAAGATGAAGATGCAAACAAACCAGAAGATAATAAAATCATACATAAAAAACTAGCATACATCATTAACTGAATTACTTCCGAAATTAAAAAGTATTTGGCTGTAATTATTGATTCCAACAAATCACAACGTTTCTACATTATCAATCAAGAGATGAAAAAGGACCAAAGCAAAAGGACAATCGAATGAATTTGATCTAAGAAGAGAGTGGGTTAACATTATTTACTAATTCCCAACACTCTTTGATTAAATCCTTCATGTACGAATGTAATTTATTTCAAATATAAAAAAAATTTCATAATGCATATTTGACTCATGAATATTGCGTTACAATTGTGACTTTAACAAATAGTTAAGTGATAACGGAACTGAGTCATTCATCTTTTTATCCTCGATTGAAGTCAAAGTTCCAAGCCATTGTCTTTTTCTGTCAGCATTAAGATTCACCAGCTCCTAACGTTTTTTACTTTTATCAAATTAAACTAATAAATAAAAAATGTCGATTTCTATTAAACTACTAAGAAGGTTACAATTTATCAATAAAAGATTGTTAGTGGCTATGTCCACAACCACAAGAGTCATGACCATGACTTGGTTCGGCGTGTGACATTTCTTTGCCTGAGCACTTTGAGCATTTGTCAGACCCAGTCGCAGAAAAGAAACCAATTCCGCATGATACGCATTTTACACCTGGCATACATGCACTAGAAATCGGTCATATTTATTGATACGGATTACGAATAAACCTATAAAATTAAAACCAAAAATTAACTTCTAGGAATGCGAGAAAGTAATCTTCCAGGTTACTTGAAGTGTATCAGCAGAAGCTACGTTAATCGCACTAAAAGTTTGATGTGAATACATGTTAGAGCTAGCAGTGGCATTGGCAAACGCATCAAAAAGACCTGCCTCTGTGATTGCAGTAGTGCCAGAGGCATTTTGCAATCTGTTTGCTGCCCAAGTACTCGAAATCTGGGCACCCATTCCAGTTCCACCAGAAGCTGTAATGGCAGTAACTGTACCTAGCACCTTATTGCCTCTTTGAGTCTGAAGACCAGTATCTGTAGAGGCAACAGCAGTAACACCTGTTCCTACTCCAATATAGTTGAATTTATTTACTGTTCCAGAAGAGGTGGTTTGCAGCGAATTTTGGAAGAGCTGGTTTATTGTTGCATTAAGTCCGTTACTTACCACCAAGTTATCGGTTTGTCTATAAGCTACAATTTTGCCACTGCTATCTTTTTCTACTATCTCTATGTGTCCCATAACTCCAGGCATTTCTTTTGTACTAGTTGACTGAAAAGTTTGAAAATCCGTTGTAAATCCGATTATGCCCATAGGAATAATGATTGAAGGTATCAAAAGCGCCAGAACCCTAAAATCCAATGTTTATTCGCAGTATATTTACACTTTATATACTTTTACTTGGATGAAAGTTATTTAATTGTCGACATTTATTTTCGTAGATAAAATATTTTGAAGTTTGATCGATCTTGTTACCAAAAAATTTAAGTTATATTTTTGATCAAAGTGGTTCTAACAGATAGCTTTTTTGCTTTTTTCCTATAACCTTAACCTAAGTATCCTCGTCATCATCGTCATCTAATCCTAATATTTCAGAAAGATACTCATATGCAGCTTTGACTTTATCGTACAATATTCTTGTGTCGTTGTCATCAGTAAAGTCAGAGCTTGAAATTGTTTCTATGCTGCCTCTACCGCCTATATTTTGGATTATGACGTCTTTACCATCCCCAAATTCTATTTCTCGGTCAAGTGTTCCCTCATTTAGTCGGGTCCCACATGCGGGACACCTAATTCTTGTTAAATTCATGAGTAAATTTAGGCATGCCTATCTTTAAAATATAGCAAATTTGACCCAAAAATCGAATCATCTGACCGATTTAGGTATTCATCTGACTGAAATTTAACATCATCTGACTGAAATTGAATATCATCTGACCGGTTTTGATATTCATCTGACCAAAAGAGGTGTTCAAAAATCAATTTGGTCTATTTGCGGTTGAAATCCAGACTGAAAGCTGGATGGTAGAGTCTTCATACACGCGAGATCAAAAACAGGTCATTTGTTTTTTCGATAAAATATAGTGAATTTTTGATAGCCAAAAATTTGATACGTTCACATTGATCGTTAAACTAGTGTGCTCGAACACCAACACTTTCAGACAAAGTAATGGAGAGATTTTTTCCCTGAGTAGAATTGGCAGTGGGAGATGGTTTTAGGTTGCTATCAGACGGGAGAGAATTCGTATTTTCATGCGTTCCTCCCAGACTATTCATATAAAATACTAAAGCTATTATAATTACAGCAATTGCCAACCCGATAACTGCACCCGTTCTTCCTTTCAATGCTATTGATATCTTCCTTTTTAATTTAAGGGTGGTGCTTGTGAGAACAATTTGTTTGTTTCAATTATTAGTTAAATGAAAGAACATGATTTATCGCAAAGGTTTCAACATTATTGTTCAATCGGAAGCGAATAATTGAATTTCATTATTCCTTTACTTATCAAGTACTGCATTGCATTGATGAATTCACTGTCTGTAATTTGTCCTTGAGACCACCACATTGCATTCTTCTTAATCCATGACGGAATTACTGGCGATTGTTCCAGGTTAAACTGAGATGGTGGTACTTTCATTATTCCTTTACTTATCAAGTACTGCATTGCATTGATGAATTCACTGTCTGTAATTTGTCCTTGAGACCACCATTTGGCTTGATCTTTTATCCATGATGGTATTACAGGCGATAAAGTAGGGTTTTCAGGTTGTACCCCTTGCGGTCCAGTTGATGGTCCTACACCCACTGCACCTCCATCACCAGAGTTTGTCGGAGGATTAGGAGGCAAGGGAGGCGGTGGCGGATTTTGAGAAACGAGATTAGTAACAACAGAGTCGGAAGCGGTGAGTGTCTCTGTTGTTAATGTAATGGAAAATGCCATACCTTGAGATTGTGCAAATGAGTCTGTAGCTGTGACTGTCTCTGGGACAAGTGTAAGACTGATGCCGTGAGCTGTATTGACTGTATCTGTAGATGTGACAGTTTCTAGAAGTGTTTGTTTGATGCCATGA
>CAZIHN010000040.1:0-12605 GCA_964538845.1 uncultured Nitrosopumilaceae archaeon
ATAGTTATAAAGACGTGTAATCTTGCCCCCATAATCATCATGTATAGTTACAATTAGATCTCTTTTCATGAAAATAAGGAGAGGAGCTGTCTGCGTCGTGTTGTTTCCTGGAACCACAAAAGGAATCATTAATCCCAAAGTGTCACCTCTATCTTCGTAACTTGATACATATCCTGATAATAATAGCGAAGAATCCATGTTTATTCCAAGTTTTTCCAGAATTTTTGGAGTTTCAGTTATGATATTATCTACAACACATTCAATCCAAGTCAAATTTCCTGCAGACAAAACCTGGGGAAGTTCAGCTAGTTCAACAGATGGTTTCTTAAATGGGGTACCATCCTGTAAACCTGCCGCACTAATTGCCTTTATCATGTCTTAGGAGAAAATCCGGACTTATATACACGTTCTAGTTAAGAGAAACTTACCTTGTCTTTTGGTCTAGCTATGCAAAATATGTGAAAACATTTTGAAATTTAAATCAGAATTAATATCAAAAATCACTAATCATTAAAAAGTACAATAACATAATAATATGTTTCAAATGGAATACAAACTATGAAAGTATTGGTTGACGAGATGTATGATGGTATAGATACTAAACTCAAGGAATTTGGATACCAAGCATTTAGTGTTAAAAAGCTGATATCAGAAGGCAAGAAACTCACAAGTGATTATTCTGTTATAAGATATGCTGAAGAAAACTCTATGGTTGTAGTTACAGAAGACACTGAAGTTGGTAAAGCATGCAAGGAAAACAATATACCTTGTGTGATACTTGATACAGAGGCGATATTTAGGGTGATACTTGAAGAATTAAGCAAGTATAAAGAAGCCTAATTGAGATCCTTTTGTTTTCTGATTCCTTTCCGAAAAAATAAAAATACAACAATAATGGCTCCCACTATAACTACAATATCGATATAGCTAGAATAGTGTCGGATTTGGGTCCATTGTGCTCCCAACGTTATTCCAATATATGTGAGCATAGCATTCCATAATACAGAGCCAGCAAGTGTATAGATTGAGAATTTCTTTAAATTCATGTTTGCCACCCCTGCCGGTAATGATATGTAGGTACGAACTGCAGGTAACAATCTGCTTACAAATGTTGACTTGTCTCCATATTTTTTAAAATATGTTTCAGTTAATTCTAGATGAGATTTTTTTAGCAAGACATATTTTCCATATTTTATAACAAATTCTTTTCCTAGACGCAATCCAATAAAATAAGCAATGAGAGATCCTAATAGATTTCCAAGTGATCCAGCAATTACAACAAGAATTGAATTGAATTTACCTGTAGATACCAGATATCCTGAAAAAGGCATGATTATCTCACTTGGAATTGGTATCAAGGCGCTTTCTGCTACCATGAGACCAAAGATTCCAAAATAGCCAGAATTTGAGATTGTCTGAATAATAAAATTTGTCAAATTTCCTATAATGTCTATTGCCAACTATTCTCAGTATTCCTTTGGTTTGATAATGCAAATAACTGCAATTCTACCACATTCCGCCAGTGGTAAATCCTTTTTCATCAAAATTCCTTTGTGGTGCATGACGGTGAGCCTTTTTCATATGGCGTTCCAGTCTGGCGGGATCATTTAATTCTAGTCCACATTCCCTGCATTTTGTTTCAACAGTCTCCTTCTTCTTGAAAAGTCCCACACTAAATTCAGCAGAATTCTACGTAATAATTCTTACGGGCAAAAGAGATTCTTATCTATAGATTATAATTACAAATTCAAAGTATTTTAAATTCACAATTTGGCGCATTTTATTAACACATAATCGATTATGCCGTTCTTGGATGCTTCTCTCATTTTTAAAATGGATTTGTATAGTATTTTTTCTACATATGAAGGATATTTGGAAAGTATCTTAGACCTAAGCGATTGGCGATTTTTAATATAATAATCTGCTAGTGGAAGATAGACATTTGTACCAATGAATTGTTTTTCAATTAATGCAAGTCCAGTTGATTCTATTGCTTTTTTGATGGTCTCAAAATCATATTGTTCAGAGGACCACGTTAACTTTAGTATGCCAATATTAAAAATATCTATCCTTGAGCGTCTGGAAAGGACAGGTACTGCTAATACAAGCAAACCATTCTTTTTTAAAATGCGATTGGATTCAGAGATGAACTTATCGAGTGGACGAAAGTGTTGTGCCGACTCTAAAGCTATGACACTATCGATAGAAGATTCTGACAGGGGTATTTTTGTTGCAGTGGATTGTACTAAATTAACAGAGTTTGGCATTAAATGATTTTCACGCATCGAGTTGTTTGCAAATCTAAGCTGGTTTGAATTGATATTCAAACAAACTATATCCAAATGTGGTTGATCTTTTATCCAAACAACAGATGGCTCAGAAAAACCACTTCCTGCATCTACTATTTTTGTAACCTTGGATAGTTCTCCCATCTTTCCAATAATGCGGCACAGATTGATTTGAGCACTAACTGGCTCATCTGTACTTGAATCCCAATATCCAAAGTTGAGAAAATTGCCTCCAGTTGAAATTTGCATAATTGATGAGAGATAGTCATATAGATTTACTGCATCATTCTCGTTGCGACGCAGTGTCCACAAAAGCAGGTCTTTTGGGTTTGGATTATTCATTACAGAGGATTTGTCTGTAATTAACCTGATATGAATTCTATCCATTTCATCTTTGAGTTATTCTTCAAATGACGGAACTTTTTATTGAACTTGTTATCTATGATTATCAATGGAAAAATGTGATTCTCGTACTAGGGCCTACAAAAATGGCAAGACCTTTGATCAATGCAAGGAAATAGCAAAACAGCTATCCTCAAAACTTGGAGAACAAATCGCCATGTACGGAATAATAGGTTGGGACAAAATTCTGGAATCTGCTCAACATGACGAACTAATCTATAAACTCACATTAAAGTATCTTAGACAGGATGGTTTTGATATTGGAAATTGGAAAAACCCTCAAGTAACACGAATTATTGTTTAGATTCTACCGCACAACTTCCTTTTTGTGACTTTTGTATCCTTCTGGCAATCAGGATCGGTGTAGCAAGAAGGATGGGAATTGATATTGCAATAAAGATTGACTGAACTTGAGCTTCATAACTTGTAAGAAAGAGTGTAAAACTTGTTGCACCCGCTCCAAAACCAAACAATACTGTAAAGGCCGTTCCAGCACAAGTAGGGCAAGCAACAAAGAGACCAGTAATAGCTCCAAAAGCTCCTAATTTCTTTCCATCTTTTGCAATAGAAAATGCTGTAGATGATAATGAAAAATTTAAACCGACCAAGAATGAAACTGTGACTAATAGAACAAGATTCAAGGGGACTATTTGTAAGCCAAGATGCTCAGTAAAAAAGGCAAAAATCATTGGCATGTATCCGGGGAGATCGCAACATGGCGAGAGTTCTACATGTGGGGGAGCAGGAAAACCATAATCTGTTGCATTGAGATCTGGTTTGTAAATTATTATTCCCGAAGTAAATGCAAAAAATATTCCATAACCAATTGCACTAATTACTAAAATCTGTTTTGATCTTTTGTTATTGATTGCCTTGGCAATGATTGAAGAAATGGTAGAATCCGAGTCTAAAGTTTTAGCTTTGTAAAATCTGTACAAACCCCACCCTATCGCACCAAACGATATCAATAGTACAATGTATGTTGCAATTGCCAGCCTCTCCAACGCAGGCATTGCGGCCGGTGTTACGATAATTTCATTATTCTTTGCATATACAAGAAAAGAAACGATAATGGATAAAAATCCTACAACTATCAAAGCCAGATATGAATGTCCACGTGCCTTTTGTTTTTCCATTGGATGAAAATCATCACGCTGACATTAAATTCTATCTACAAATCTTCCAAATATTTATGTGCAATGATTTGGTGATTAAATTTAGTTGTGAAGATTGATGAACCCCAAGACACTGATTATATAGAATCAAAGATATCCTATGTTGGTTTTGTTGATCCTTATGGGGTAGAAGGTTTGTTGATTTTAAAAGCAGATGATGGAAAAGAATTTCATATGAGGGCATTTTCAGGAGAGGTTGCAAGACACATTACAAATTTTGTTGGAGGTCAAAGAGATGCGATACCGACAATTTACAACATGATTGAGGAAATTTCTGAACTAAATGAACTCATTCTAGTGAGAATTAAGGTTTATGAAAGCGGTAGTGTCCTGCGAGCAAATCTTTACTTTACTGGTAAGGTTGATTTTGTCATGCGAAATTACAGAGCCTCTGATGCTATAGCTCTTGCCTCCTTTTACAATATTCCAATATTAATTAGAAAAAACCTCCTTAAGGAAAAAATGGAAGCCTAGGTCAGTACTTGATCTAGTTTTCCTTCTTGTTGTGCCCTTTTTAGTTCCATTGCAATTCTCCGTCCTACTCCAAAAGTCTCGCCATACTTGTATTTTGTATAGGGACTAGTAGTGGCAAGAATGGGGTTTCCTGGAACTCTTAGTGATACATCATAGACAACAATCTCCAAATCCCGAGTAATGACACTCTGTAAAGAAAAGGGACCAATAATACCTGGAGGATATTCTTTTTTTACGGCAGCAACAAACCTGTCTCCAATATCTAAAACTTTCTCAAGTAAAGACTCTCTGATACTTGCCGGAGTGTGTCCAACTTCAATGTTTTGTAATTCAACGTTTGTCTCTAGCTGTTGTCGTGCGGGCAATGAGACAAAATCATGTAAGTTTGTTTGTAGTCTTCTTTCTATTCCAAGAAAGTCTACTTCATCTGAGATTGGTGTGTGAAAATAATTAAAATTAAAGTAAGTTCCAATTACATACTCTTCTATGCTTGAACTCTTGAGGGAATCTCTTGAAATTAATTTCTGTCTTATCTTGATATCTGTTTTTTCTCTATACTCTGAATATGATGATACATTAAAAAATGCCCTTTCCAACTTTCGCTTTCTTTCCTGCACTTTTACTATGACTGGTCGGTCAATGTCTTTAGGATCCTTGAATAACTTTGGGTGTCTAATCTTCGCCTTTTCAAGTAAATAGTACTGGTTTTTTTTATTTGCTCTCTCTTCTGCCTGAAATAATGCTCGATTCCCAAATAAAGGAATCTTGAATCTATTTTCTACGCCATCATATCCTAAATAAGCGGTAAGTGCTCGGTGTGGAATAAACACGGTACTCGAGGTTCGTAGTTTTGTTTGGATCTTTTGTGATAGCAATTCTTTGAATTTATTAACCATTATTATCTCGTCAGATAACCGGGAAAATCTTTCATACGGTACTTCCCTTCCCTTCTGACAAACAACGATTGTGTAGAAATTTTCGTCTTTTGCCCCGTCCATTATCTCAAGAGCAGAATGACTCCCAAGGACTCCAACAGAAATATCAGAATATTCGTTAACAATTTCTTGAATGTCTGATCTCTTAATCATGCGATATCTATTTGGTGTTAGGTAAAAAAGCGTTTTTTACTTGAGTTCTTCTTTGTCCTTAAACTCTTTTAGCTCTTTTTCAGCTTCGATTTTTCCCTTGTCGAATTCCCCTTTAGCTTTTCCAAATGTTCTTGCTAACTCTGGGATCTTTTTTGCGCCAAAAATAAGGACACCAATTATGACTACAGCGATTATTACATTCTCATAGGCCATTGGTGCCTTAAATGCGGCAGATCAAGATTTAAGTGTTGCAATGCGTTTTGCTTGTTTTTCTGAGAGGACCATGCCTACAAGATATAATCCAATCATTGGGCCTGCTACAAACCACATCGTAATCCCACTTCCATCAGGGGTAATGGCCGCCCCAAGTATTATCATTGCAATAATAGCATACCTGAGATTTCTTCTCCAGAATTTCTCATCTGTTAATCCAGATGCTGTTACTGCATACATTATGAGAGGAAGCTGAAAAGATATTCCAAATGCAAGGAGGAATTGGAGTACAAAGTTAATGAAGTCCATAATGTTTAGTAACGTCAGTAAATCTGCTGATTGACCATACTTGTACAGAAATTCTAAAACATATGGAGTGACAACAAAATAGGAAAAAAGACAGCCTATCGCGAAAAGACCAACTGCGGGGATAGTTATGTTTCTAACTATTTGAAGCTCTTTTTTTTGAAGTGCTGGTCCTAAAAACCCCATAAACTCTTTTACAATTACTGGCATCCCAAAAACAAAACCTAGCAGTACAGCAATGTAAAATTGGGAAAAAAATGCTTGTCCTGGGGCTGTCTGGATTAGCTGAACTGTGGGTGGTAATAACTGGTGTTTCATAGATACCGTGATTTGGGCTGCAATATTGTTAAATGGACTAAAAGTGGGATAATACAACTTGATTCCATTATAAATAAAATGTGTAAGGTGAAATCCCAAGATGAAAAACGAAATCGCTCCTATGGCAATAGCCATTCTAAACAATCTCTTCCTTAGGTCCTCGAGGTGCTCTAAAATGGTCATTGGTTTATCCATTGAAGATTATATGACTAGCGTTATTTCGGCATTTATTACTTTCCAGGAACTGGAAGTATTTTACTTGAAGGAAGATTGCTTTTCTGTTGTTCTGGCTCACTAAAGTTCTCTAGCTCTACCGTTATCTCTGTGCTTACTTCGAAATTATTGCCCAACTCTAGTGCCAAGTCAGCTATCTCATTTGGCTGGAAAATTTCACGTGAATTCTTGAGAAAAATCCTTGAACCTTTCTCTGTTGGCTCTCCCCCAAACTTGTCCTTCAAGAACTTTGTTATTTTGTTCAATTCTTCTTCCTTTATCATATTGTGATAGTATACGATTCCTTTGATTGATTCATAATCCAATGGAGTTCCATTTCTATAGCAGAAAACTCCAAAGACGGCACCTTGGTCATCTTTATTGCATTTTACTTCCCAAATCAAGACCTTTTTTGGATCATATTGTGCCTTCTTGACATCCTCAACTGTGAGCTTCCAGTATCTTAAGCGACTCATCCAATCATTGAAATAAATATGCGATTATAAAATTGTGTTCATGGAAGTTATTCCCTCGGACCGTCTCGAACTTTTGTCGGAGATGGAGGACCGTTATGAGAAAAAAGACAAGGAATATTTCGTTCACCTACTGGATCACAAGGACTTTGTGATTCGATGTAGGTCTGTTTGCATTCTAGTAGACATTGGCGGTGAAGACGTTGTTTCTCATGTTGCAACAGTATTAAAAACTGACCCTAATGAACTAGTAAGACATGAGGCGGCATTTTCGTTGGGCCAGATGTGTCTACGAAGTGGCATAAAACCTCTAGAAGATGCAACATGTAATGATCCAAGCCTCTTCGTTAGACATGAAGCAGCAGTAGCTCTTGGCGTAATAGGTTCTCAAGAAGCAAAAGAAACATTGCAACTAGCTCTCAAGGATTCAAGCGAGCAGGTGCGAGATTCTGCCGTAGTTGCCTTGTCAAATCTTAAATTTATGGAACATCTTTGTAAGAACGAAAAATTTGGCAAGTTGACAGGTGGCTAAACGGGAGTTACCAGAGTTCCTTCCGATGTAGATTTGAACTCGTAAATTGCATCAATGTTTGAATCTTCAAAAATTTCGGAATCATGTGTAATTATTATAAACTGTGATATGGAATCCAGATTTGCATCAAAGGCTTGAGTGAGTGCGTTTACCAGTAACTTTCGTCTCTCTTGGTCCAGATGAGTTGTTGGTTCATCTAAGACAATAAAATTAAGATTAGATGAACCCATTATGTGTGCCATACCAAGACGAAGGGCTAGTGCTACACTTACTTTCTCTCCTCCGCTTAGGGATTCCAAATCAAGAGTAGAGTTGTTGGAATAACATGTGATTCCTATGTCTCTTGCCTTGTCTACAAGAGAAATCCTCTGCACTTTTACGTTAAATGTTGAGAGGTATTCTGACGCTTTTTCTGATATAGTCCCAAGTGCCCAAGAGCGAAGACTTGTTGCAACAGGTCCGTCTCTATTGTAAATCAGAGTTCTAATTGTCTCTAAATTTGTTACATATTCTTTAACGTGTGTTAATTCCTTAAGAACAGATGTGATTTTCTCTAGTTCCTCATTATGGAGTTTTATTTTGGTATTCACTGCTCCAATTTCTTGATCTATTGAGCTGAGGAGTTTTCGTTTTTGTTCTAGTTTTGTTTTGAGGTTTAGAAAATTGGCTGCATCAAAATCTTTTATCTCTCTTGTAAGAGAAGATATTGATTTTATTGCATCTTCAGAGTATTGATCTATTGCAAACTCCAATAGATTGCCAGATTTGCTCACCTCGAGTGGTACTTTGACATTATTTTGTAATGTTACAATCTCCTCTTTTAGTCTCATCAAATCAGTCCCATCTTTGATATTGTATGAGACCAAGACTCCCTCTGCTCGTATAATGTGCTCTAATTTCAAATTAATATCATTTTTCTTGGATTGCAAAATGGAATCTTCTTGCATTAATTTCTCAATTTTCTTTTTTAGGACATCGAGTTCCATTCGAAGATGTTCTTCTTCAAACAGTGGGTTGAGTTCATCTACCTTGGAGTTACAAACTGGACATGTGCCATTAACTAGTCTTATTTTTTTTGCAATATCTTGCTGACCTATAATGATGGCAATTTTTTCACTTGTGTCTTTTGATTCTGACCGAACTCTTTCAATTTTATGTTTGACTTGGGTTTCTTCTGATACCAGCAAAGACTTTGAAGATATGATTGACAATCCGTTGGAACAATCAGAAAGCTTTCTTTCCTTGTCTGCAAGTTCCTTTTTGATGGAGGAGACTGCATTTTTCAAGTATGCCATAAGTTCATTTTTTCTATAGTCGATTTCTTTGAGTTTGAGCTCCTTGGGTGCTTCTAACTCTATTTGTTTTTGTAATACCACAAATTCATACTCTAGAGATGCCTTTTCCTCTTCAATCTTTTTCTTTTGAGGTCTTAATGATGTAATGTTCTTTTCAAGTGTATCTTGTTTATTTTGAAGAATCATGATGTTAGTGTCATCATAGCCAAGTCTTGATCTTGTGGAATTCCTAAAGACATCAATTATCTTTTTCATGTTTTCATAGGCAATGTCAAGCCTGTCTATTCCTATTACAGCATTAACAAGTTCTTTGAATTTTCTTGGATCAGACTCTATTATTGATTGAAGTTCGCCTTGTTGAACGATGGATGCAATCTTGATTTTTTCAAAATCTAATCCAATTAGAGATTCTATGGTTTTTGTCATAGATTCTCCAAACTGTCTTCTCTCGCCTGCTGCAATAGGGATCATTTCCTGATTGATCTTTTCATAGAGTTGTGCAGATACAGTTCCTTTTGAATCGATTTTGCGAACTGCCTCAAATTGTCTATTTCCAATACTAAATCCAACTTTGGAATATGCTTGATTACTTCCTCTTCGCAAGAGACCTTTGGTAGATTTTCTTATGTGTTCTCCAAATAATGCAAATGTTATTGCATCTATTATGCTAGATTTGCCTGCACCATTTGGCCCCACAAAGACAGTTACTCCTTTGGCAAACTCTAACTTTGTATTTGCATGTGACAGTAAATTTACTAGTTCAACTGACTGAAGCATTTCTAATCTCCTTTTTGAACAACTCAAAATTTTCATTAATTGCTTGGCTTGCGTCGTCAATTTTACTTTTTGAGAGAAGTGGTAGCAATTCATTTATTGCAAAATTTGCAAGTTCCTTGGAATCCAGGACCTGGCTAGCTATCTTATACATCTCTTCTTCTAATTTCATAGGTCTATCTTGGAATGCAGAACCCATAGATTGTTCTTCTCCAATCATTTTCCAAAAACAGCGCAAAGTAAGCTCTGATATTCTTGAGATCTGGGATTGGATTGAACCAGGATCCAAATTCTTACCGCTGATTTTTATTTCAACAACTGGCTTTCTTTTGTATGCCTTGATTTTCTCAGATAGCAAGTTAATCTCGTTTGATAGCTCGATAAACGGGGTCTTTATGGAGATTTGTGGTCTAGTGTCAATCTTTATCCATCTAGGAGATGCTTCAGGTCCTGAAATATCGACCTCGTAAAATCCTTTCTGGGTTTCTTTAATACCCTCGTTTATCATCTCAATAGAACCTGGATATACAAGTGGACCGCCCAGATGGGAAAATCTTTTTAGCTCCTTCTCATGTAAATGCCCCATTGCATAGTAAGTAAAGTTATTTGGAAGATCTACTGAATTTAGTTCTCCGGCAAACTTGTTAATTTCTGAAATCCCTTGGTGCAAAACCAATATTTTGTGTCCCTTGTGTTCCTTGGCAGTTTTATTAGCAATTGCAAAATCATTTTCAAAAGTTTCAATCTCCGTTGGTCTCCTCTTATCGAATCCTACAATTAGTACATCCTTGTAAATCGAAGGCCTGCCATTTCCAATATACTTTGAGTATTCCAAATTATGGTAAATCCACGGAACAGGAGTTGCCCTTATTCGACTGATATCATGCTCACCTAAGATAAAAAATGAATCTATACTATTTTGCTTCAAGCGTTTTAACGCATTGCCAAATTCAACAATGGCCCTTCCACTAGGATTTGGCACATGAAAAATATCGCCTGCAAATATTACAAAGTTCACGTGGTCTTTTATGGTAGTGTCTATTGCTTCATTGAACGAAAAATAGACATCTTCCTCTCTTTCTTCAGAATGATATTGCATAAATCCAAGATGGCAATCGGAAATATGAGAAAAGATCATCTCAATCTAACAACAAGTCCTTTTGTAACATTCGACCAGTAGATTCTCTAGCAATATCTTTGAATTTGTCTATCTCTTTCCATTGTGAAACTGCATCTATATCGGAACCAGATTTCTTACTCTTTACTTCATCTATGTGAACTATTGAAGGAAGGTTTACCCATTGGCCAATTAATACTGCATCTCCAATATTCAAGGATGACAGTTGATATAACAAATCCCTACTCAGTGACTCTGCTGCAGATGCGATCTGCTGCTGATCATCATCTTGCACAATTTTCATTATGGCAAGAGAACCCATTTGACTTAACACATTTGGATCAATATTTCTTGGTCTCTGTGAAACTACACCCAAACCAATTCCAAACTTACGTCCCTCTCTTGCTACCTTTGAAGCCCAGTATTTCGTGTCTGTCTGCTCGCCTTTTGGAATAAACACGTGGGCTTCTTCTATAATTACAAAGATTGGTGCAAGAAACTTGTTCTCTTTTCTGGACGATTTGCCTTTTCTTTCCCAAACTGATTCTTTTCTTTGTTGTAATAATTCTTGCAAATAGTACGACAATCCAGCATTTGCTTGCCTTTCGCTTAGTTCTGCGATATTAAGTACATTGACTCTTCCTTCCTTTATTAGATCTACAGGATCCCCACAATCAGGGTCTAGAATATCTGAAAACCTATGTTTAGCGTCATCGATTTTGTCTAAAACCCTACTTGCACTATCCGCATACCCTTTTGTAGAATGACCAAAGGAAGAAACACTTTCCTCCAATGAAGACCAAAAGTCTTTTGATTGTTTAACAGAATCTGTTAATGATTCACGAAGTGCCCTTTGTTGCTTGTCTGCATTTTCACGGAGTTCAATCACTTCGGCTAGCTTGTCTGAAGGCAAAAGTCTTGGGTTTATCTTTGCCATCATGTAATTCATTTTAGGAACATCTAGATTTTCATAATCATTATGATAGTCAAAAATGACTAGAGTTCCGTTAAGTCCAGCAACATGTCTTGCAATAAGGGAGACAAGATTACTTTTGCCCATGCCTGTCATTGCAAGTATGGCCAAGTGTCTTGAGACTATTCTGTTTATGTTTATTTTAGCTGGTATACTTGAATTTCTTAATAACGATCCTATCCGTATCCAGTCATCTTTCTGAGGTCCAAATATATCGCCCAAGTCGTGTTGAGTTGCTTCAGTAATTGAAGTTCCTGGTAGTGGCGGTGTAGCTGGTAAGATTACGTGACCATTTTGCAGTTTATCTAAATAACCTAATATTCCTATTTTTACTTTGAAGTTCTTATCTCTAGAATTAATTTCTGCAACCTCTTTGCTCTCTACAGCTTCATCAAAGTTTCTAACATCAGTCAATGCTTCGCTTGAAATTATTGATTTTTCCACCAAACCAAGGATCTTTCCATTTTGCGAATCAATTATTACATATTCTCCAACTGAAAGCGGTTTTGAAGACTGAGCTGTTACTTCAGTTGGTTTTGATTCGCCGATTACTACTCCAATTATCAATTTAATACCTCTCTTGAACCTACTTCATTTGAAAGTCCGTATAGGCTAACCAGTCTAGATAAATCCGAGCCGGTTATCTTACTCTTTTCGTGCGCCAATTTCAAACAATAGGGATATCCACTAACGCTATTTTTTGTGAGAATGTCAAGGAGTGATTTCATTTCATCTTCTGTATGACCTGAACCAAACAATTCGATCTTTAGTAATGGAGTAGAATCGCGCAATCTTGCATAAACATAGGATACTACTTTACCAGGTCCGAGATCATTGTCTACAAATATTTTACTGAACCCGGGTTTTTTTAATGCATGATTGTAATAAAAAATATCTCCTGCTATAGACCCGAACTTTTTGAACTGTTTTCTTGCAGACGAAGTCTTTGAAATAAAGATAATAT
>CAZIHN010000041.1:0-12384 GCA_964538845.1 uncultured Nitrosopumilaceae archaeon
AAGAGACTATAATAGACTATCTTAGAGAATTTTCAAGTCAAGGTAAAAAGCCATTACTAATAGGTGGAAATGGAGGGCCCTACACACAAAAAATATCCAGCCTCATTGAAAAACATCATGTTCCTGTATATGACGATATTAGAAACTGGGTAGCTGCTGCATCAGCTCTTCATCAATGGGGAAAACATAAAGCTGGTAAGGTTTAATTTCCTCAGAGGTTGAAAATTGCATAATGTCTCTTGTTAATGTCTCAAAATTAGATAGCATTTGTACTATCAAAATAAACAGGCCAGACAAGCTTAATGCTATGAACATGGAAGTTGCAAATGATATCATAAAAGTATTCAAAGAATTAGAATTAGATGATTCGGTAAAAGTAGTTGTTCTAACGGGAGAAGGAGACAAGGCATTTTCTGCGGGTGCAGACATTGCATATATGTCAACAATAACTCCTATCGAAGCAGAATCCTATGCCAAAATAGGTCATTTATTGACTTATACAGTTGAGAATTGTAACAAACCGACGATAGCAGCCATTAATGGATTTGCGTTAGGGGGCGGATGTGAAATTGCTCGTGCATGGGGTATTAGAATTGCTGCGGATATTGCAAAAATAGGACAACCTGAGGTAAATATCGGTGTTTGCCCAGGCTGGGGAGGAACACAAAGACTTCAACGAATCATAGGAATATCTCAGGCCAAGGACTTGATTTACACAGGGAGAATGGTCAAAGCCGATGAGGCAAAAGAAATGGGACTTGTAAACAAAGTGGTAGAACTTTCAAAATTAATGGATGAGACAATGAATTTTGCTAAAATGATTGCGCAAAACTCTGCCATGGCAGTAAGAATGGCAAAGATTGCAATCAATAAAGGTAGAAATTCTGACATAGATACAGGTCTTGCACTTGAGTTATACACATGGGGTCTCTGCTTTACACATCCTGATAGGTCTGAGAGGATGACCGCTTTCGTGAATAAATCAAAGAAATAATTCAACCTTCTTTTGATTCCTAATATGGCCAGTATGAAAAGATTATTATAATTTGGAGAATGAATCTGGATTATGAGCAATACGCAGACCACAAAATTACTCACAATTACACCTAAAGCAGCAGAAAAAGTGGTAGCCTTTATGAAGGAAGAGGCGGACAAGCCAGAGTTTCTGCGAGTTTATGTGCAAGGAGGAGGTTGCTCCGGCTTATCCTATGGAATGGGTTTTGAGAAAGTAGCCGAGCAGGATGACCTTGTTATCGAAGAGAATGGTGTAAAGATGATTGTAGATAGTTACAGCGCCGATTATCTCAAAGGTGCAAACATAGATTATATTGAGAGTCTCATGGGTGCTGGGTTTAAGATAAACAATCCAAATGTGACCAAGTCTTGTTCTTGCGGTCACTCGTTTAATACATCTTAAATTCCAAACTTCAATTTTTATTTATTCAACTCAGTACGAAGTTTAAATTACAATGAGAGTCATTGTTGTAAGAACGTGAGGAACTTTTCTGACATACTTTGTAATAGTTTGTTCCAACAGAGCAGAATCTGGTGCTTCTATCTTGAGGATAACATCGTATAGTCCCAAGACACCAGTTACCTCTCTTACACCTTTTATTTCCATAAGGTTTCTAATTACCTGGTTTTCTTTTCCTGTCTCACAATGAACGGCTACAAATGCTTTAGTCATTTATTATAATACAACCTAATTTTAGATTAATGTTTATGGCCAAAGGCCTCTTGCATTGAATGCGTCTAGCACCCGCCCAACTGCCAGCACCATACTTCCTTTTCTCATATCTACGTTATGTTTCTTTGAAAGTGCATATGTATCATTGAATCCACGTACAATATGATGTTCCATCTTGTTTGCAACTTCATCAAATGTCCAATAATATCTTTGTAAATTTTGAACCCATTCTAGATAGGAGATGCATACACCTCCAGAGTTTGCAAGAATATCTGGAATCACCATTATTTTATTTTTGAAGAGAATTTCATCGGCTTCGGGGGTAGTTGGCCCATTTGCTGCTTCAGCAATGATTTTACAATGAATGTTTCTTGCTATTTGAGGAGTGATTTGGTTTTCAAGGGCAGCGGGTATAAGTACATCGCATGGAGTAGTAAGAAGATCTTCTGTTGAGATTTTTTTGCTGCTTGGATAGCCAACAACGCTACCGTGCTTATTCTTATAATCCAAGATTTTCTTTGAATCCATTCCTTTGGTGTTTATTATAGATCCTTTAGAATCACTTACAGCTATTACCTTTGCACCCATTTTTTCTACATATTCTGCAGCAAAAGTTCCGGCATTACCATAACCCTGAATCACTACTTTAGCTCCCTTGAGTCGTAATCCAATTTTCTTTGCTGCCTCTCTAACACAATAAGCAACCCCGAGACCAGTAGCTACGTTTCTTGCTTGAGAACCTCCTACCGGTATTGGTTTTCCTGTAATTACTGCTGGTTCGCCTTGTCCATGAATCATACTATAAACATCCATTATCTGAGCCATCTCTTTTCCAGTTGTATAAACATCTGGAGCTGGAATATCTTTTCCAGGTCCAATTATTTCAGATATAACATAGGCGTATCTTCGTGTTAATCTCTCTTTTTCTCCAGCAGAAAGTCTCTTTGGATCACAGATAATTCCTCCCTTTCCACCTCCAAAAGGAACATCAACTATGGCACATTTCCATGTCATCCACATTGAAAGTGCCTTAACTTCCTCTATCGTAACACCTGGATGATATCTTATCCCTCCCTTAAACGGACCTCTATAATCATTATGTTGCGATCTATATCCTGTGAATACTTTGATTTTGCCATCATCCATCTTTATTGGTAGTGAAACTATCAAAACTTTTTTGGGCGTTGCAAGTACTTCATGAACTCCCGAATCAATCTTCAAAATCTTTGCTGCATCTGCAAGTTGTTTCAGTGCATTCTGCCATGGATCGATTTTTACCAAATATACCGTTATGTTTCCCTTAATATTCTATTTAAATTTGTTGAGAGATGGTTACTGATTTGAGGAAGTGTCAAGTCCCTGTTTAAGAGGAGCCACCAATCCTAGAGTTGATCAAATTTCGTAGATCATTATCAGATTTTTCTGTTGAATCAATCCCTAAGGATTTAGCCATTGTCTCAAGTTTTTGTCTTTCGGACACAACTGGACCTTGTATAGGAATGCTGAAGTCTCCTTTGGCTTTTTGAAATTCATCTTGAACAATATTTTTTGTTTTGTTATATTGAGCCATCACTTTTGCAAGTTTTCTTGATGCTTCTGGTAGTTTTTTGGTTCCAAGCAATAGTACTAATCCAACAAATATAATTATTATCCATTCGTTGCCCAATATATCAAGAGAAAAGTTTGACACAGGGTATTTTTGCTTTCTTCCAAAATTAAAGCTTTAGACAAACAACTTTTTCAAATATCACTTGTATGCTGTAACCATGATTGCGCCTCCAATCATGCTTTTTTTGAATATCACTTTGGAGAATTTTTCAAGCAACATACATTCAAGGTTCTTGTTTTGTGGCCATAATTTGTAAGTCCCATAAAGAGTAGCAAATTTCAAACCAAGTCTTCCTCCTCCTAGGATAGCCATTATAGGGAGTATTGTACTAAGATATATTGAAACACCTGATCTAATCAGAATATTATCAGGCTTTCCTAGGTCAACTATAACAAATCTTCCGCCTCTCTTAAGTATGCGATGGATCTCCGATATTGCTATTCTCAAGCTTATTGCATCACGAAGTGAGTAACCACAAAGGACAACATCAAACTTTTCGTCTTGAAACGGCATATGCTCAAACACACCACAAGTTAATACAGGTGTAACAGAGAAAAGCTTACTTGTATTTTTGAGCATTTTTCTTAACGGATCGTACAAGGTTATCTCAAGATCATCACCGCAGATGCTTGATGCCATCTTTGACATGTTACCATAACCAGATCCCGCATCAAGAATCTTATCTCCTTTAGTGACTGTTCCAGAAATTCCTCTTTTCCGAAATTCGGCATCTCGTCCAAGCGAGATAAATGAGTTAACTCTATCATAAACTGGAATTATTTTTTCAAGGACATCAAGTACTTCTCCCCAATAGCTTCCAAGACCCACGAGAGATCAGGGATAGTCGGATATTATATGTCAATTACTGAGATAGAGAATAACTAATAATTAAATCAGACAAAAACTTTGAGTGATCAAATTGTATACTTGTCCCAAGTGTAAATCTAAGATTGAGATACAGCGTACTTTCAATCAAAAGATGTATTTTAGCTGCTCTTCCTGCAAGATTGAAGATATTGTTGAGATCAAGGAAAGCTTGGATGAAGCCTACTTGGAGTTTCTAATAAGATATGACAATGGCCTTCTTCCAATGTTGCATAATCAACAATCGAATGTAGAAAAAGAAGGGATGTTCCAAAGCAAGGATGTGATAAATAAAATGATAGGAAACTCAGAGGTAACAGAAATAACAAGGTCGATATTATTTTCTAAAAGATACTACGTCTCACAATTTAGGATACTTGAAGAGCCTGAACCATTGATGGGTTCTTCATTGTCAGACTTTGGCCTTGACCAAAGAATTATAGATACTTTGAAATCTAAAAACATTAAAAAATTATACAAGTTTCAAGAGGAAGCAATACAGCATATCATTTTGGGTAATAATGTCATAATTACCGCTCCAACTGCCTCTGGAAAGACAGAAGCCTTTGTGATACCCATATTACAGAAAATAAATGATTCAAAGAATTTTAATCACTCAATTCAGGCCATTTTTGTATATCCAACAAAATCCCTGTCAAGAGATCAATTTCCAAAGATTACTGAGATCGCAGGGAGACTTGGTATTAGATGTGCTGTTTTTGATGGAGATACAAAATCAACAGAGCGAACAGAAATTATCGAGGATCCGCCACAGGTGATAATAACTAATTTTGATGTATTGCATTATCATTTATGGCATAGAACTAGATTCGCTTCTCTTTTGAACACTATCAGATTTCTTGCAGTAGATGAAGCACACGTATATTCTGGAATATTTGGATCTAATGTTCATTACATCATAAAGCGATTGAAGAGAATTACTCCTAAATTGCAGATAGTTACAGCATCTGCTACTCTCGATAATGCTCTATCATTCTGCCAGATACTCTTTGGAGACAAAATGATAGAAGTGTCTGGTTCTGGTAAAAAAAGTAAGATTGAATTTTCTATTCTCTTCCCCTCTTTAATGACTCAGAGATCATTAATGATTGATATACTAAAGAAATTAACGTCAAAAAATCACAAGACTCTGGTTTTTAACAACTCACATCACAATTCAGAGATATTGGCACTTCAAGCAAGAAAACAGAAAATCGACATCAAGGTTCACAGGGCTGGGCTAATGGCAAATTATAGAAGATCCGTCGAGAATTTGTTCAAGACTGACAGACTACTTTCTATCTCTGCTACTCCTACTCTGGAACTTGGAATTGATGTGGGCAATGTAGATGGTGTAATTTCTTCCACTATCCCGGTTAACAGACTTGTCCAAAGAATAGGGAGAGCTGCAAGAAAGGGTCAGAATGGATTTGCATATTTGGTATTAGGTAATGATCCTATTTCTCAATATTACAAGAACCACCCTACGGATTATTTTGAAGATAGGGAACAGATTTACATTGATCCAAAGAATCCCTTTGTTGAAGAGTTTCAAGTTCTTGCAATGGCAAGTGATAAGCCTATTGCAAAACATGAATTACCAGAACATAAAGAAGTAATTCAAAAACATGTAGCCTCAGGAAATCTGGTCTTAATCGAAAATAGGTATGTCCCAAACTATGACCAGATAAAATCTCTTCTAGAAGATTATAGCATTCGCGGGATAGGAAAGTCAATTGATATTTTCTTAAATGGTAAAAAAGTAGGAGAGCGAGTTTTGCCTATAGCTCTTGAGGAGCTTCATCCCTCAGCTGTATATTTTCTGGCAGGAACTAGGTACAGAGTAAAAGAGATTGGTTATCCCAATAAAATGACTGCAAAATTAGAATATCTCCCAAAAGACTATCCATACTATACCAAAGCATTAACAGAAGAGTGGCCCAACATAGAATCAATTTTTGAGAAAAGATTTGTAAAAGGTATAGAGATAGTTTTTTGTAAACTACACGTTCAGAAACGAGTTTATGGATATGTAAACCTAGAGTTGGGGCAAGATATTGGACAAGGTCAAAAAGTAATTCTAGAAAAACCACTTGAATATGAATTCGTCACAAAAGGAATTGTTTTCAAAGCTCCAAGACCAATAAATGAGCTATCAAATTCTGGAAATGAAGATTATGTTGAAGCCAGTGGATACCATGCCACTGAACACGTAGTCATAGAAGGAAGCAATATGATAACTGGAGGTGTTTCCCAAGACCTCGGGGGCATATCCCTTGGTACATCAGGTCTTATCTTTGTGTATGATTCTGCAATAGGGGGGAATGGAGCAAGTAAAGCACTATATGACAGACTTGAAGAAGCGTTTGAACGAAGTCTTGACATTGTAACTGAATGTCCCTGTCAAAGTGAAGCTGGCTGCCCTCGCTGTACTTTTTCTTATAGATGCGGTAACAACAATGAATACCTACACAAGCTTTCTGCAAAAGAAATTCTCCAAAGGATATCTAGAGGTGAAAAGACCGAAGTATCTGAACCTGTTGCAGGAGACAAGCCGTTTGTGTAGTCCATTGCTACAAATCGTATCCGCATCATGTTTCCAACAATACAAATTATTAATCTCTCTTTAGAATACTCAATATGGAAAAGATTGCAATAGTTACTGGAAGTTCAAGCGGGATTGGTTTAGAGACAGCTCTCGCACTTGCACGTGAAGGATTTTACACATATGCTACCATGCGAGATACAAAAAAAGGGAGCAAGATCGTAGACATCTCAAAGAAAGAAAATTTAAAGATTGAAGTTTTAGAGCTTGACGTAGACAATGAAAAAACCATAAGAAACGCTGTTGAAAAGATAGCGAGTGAGAAATCAAGAATTGATGTATTAGTCAATAATGCAGGTTATTTCCTTGTTGGATGCCTTGAGGATTTGACAATAGAAGATATTAAAGGACAATTTGAAACTAACTTTTTTGGAGTAGTAAGAACTATTCAGGCAGTACTTCCCTTTATGCGCAAGCAAAGGTCAGGAATAATAGTGAATGTTAGTTCGGTTGCAGGAAGAATTGGGTTTCCTGTAACTCCTGCATACATTAGTTCAAAGTTTGCAATTGAGGGTTTGAGTGAATCAATGCGATATGAGCTTTATCCTTTTGGAATCAAAACTATAATCATAGAACCTGGCGTAATTAAGACAAATCTTTTTGAATCACTTAAAAAAACAACGAAACCTAACTCTGCCTATAAGGAGATTACTGAAAAAGTAATGACTGGATTGGCTATGATGTCTGAAATGGGCACACCGCCCCAAGAGGTTGCTAGAACCATCGTCAAGGCAGTGATTTCTGAGAATCCATTACCTCGATATCCAGTTGGGAACGATGCAGTCATGTTCTTGGAAGCAAGGAAGAGCAAGACTGACCTTGAGTTTGAAAATTACTTAAAAAAGGAACTTTTCAGTTAATATACAATCGTTTGGTTAGATTGATATACGTCAGAAAGTCAATTTTTGTCAAAGTCAACAAATTTAGGTCAAAAGTTAGTGATATCAAAAATGAAATGGAAAACACTTCAACATAACGGAATTGCTTTTCTTCCTCCTTACGAGACAAAGGAAATAATGGTTAAGATTCGGGGAGAAAAAATTCCTTTGAGTCTGGATGCCGAGGAAATGGTTTACCAATGGGCCAAAAAGAAGGATACACCATATGTCAAAGATCAGGTATTTCAGAAGAATTTCCTTTCTGATTTTGTAAAAGTACTTCCGACTAAGTTTAAGAATATTTTGTTTTCAGATATCGAATTCTCAGATGCATTCAAGATTGTTGATCAAGAAAAAGACTCTAAATTGACAATGACAAAAGAGGACAAGAAGAAAATTGCCGCTACCAGGAAAGAAATAAGAGAAAAGATGAAGGCAAAATATGGCAAGGCAATTATTGATGGTAAAGAGGTAGATGTTGCTAACTGGATGGCAGAGCCACCAGGTTTATTCATAGGTAGAGGAGATCACCCGTTGCGAGGTCGTTGGAAACCAAGAATTACAGAAAAAGATGTTACGCTGAATCAAGGAAGAGAGGCAAGAACTCCGCCTGGAAATTGGGGCGAAGTCATTCACGAACAGGACTTTATGTGGCTTGCAAGTTGGTTAGATAGACTCACAGAAAAAAGAAAATATGTTTGGCTTTCAGATACTTCTGATCTAAAACAAGAACGAGACAAGATGAAATATGAAAAAGCATCCAAGCTTTCAGAACAAATCAACAAAGTCTTGGATATGATACTAAAGAAGATGTCAGATAAGGATGACAAGACAAAACAGGTAGCAACAGTTTGTTATTTAATTTACAAAACTGCAATGAGAGTGGGAGATGAAAAGGACCCAGATGAAGCAGATACCGTAGGTGCAACAACACTGAGAGTTGAACATGTCAAACTCAAACTAAATGTAATAGAATTTGATTTTCTTGGCAAAGACAGTGTAAGGTGGCAAAAACCCCTTCCTGTACAAGAGCAAGACAAGGTTTTTTATGATAACTTAAAGAAATTAACCGAGAAGAAAAAACCAGACGAACTGATATTCCATGAGATTACTTCACGACATGTAAACGAATTTCTAGGGAACGTAGTAAAAGGCTTAACTGCTAAAGTTTTCAGAACATATCTTTCCACCATTGTAGTAAAGAACTATCTCAAAAATGTAGACAACCTTGACTCAAAATCAGAAAACGTCAAGATATACCATGCTAAACTAGCCAACCTCGAAGCTGCTGTTACCTGTAATCATAAGAGAACAATACCAAAGAATTTTGAAGAAACTTTACAAAAAAAACGCGATGCATTGAAGAAACTAAAAGAGAGCACAACCAAGACAGAAAAACAAGCAGAAAAACTAAAGTTAAGAGAGGAAAAACTAAAGCTTACAATAGAGTTAACAGAAAAAACTAGAGATTACAATTTAGGAACATCTCTACGAAATTACATAGATCCTCGGGTTTTCAAAGCTTGGTCGGACCAAGTTGGATTGGAATGGGAAAAGCTCTATACTTCCGCACTTCAAAAAAAATTTCAATGGGTATCCAAAACAGAAACCGATTGGAAAAAGATTGTGCAATCATAAACGAGCTACATTTAATTGCGCCATGAATTCAGCCGTTATCTGTGCCGGGGTAGCTCAGCCTGGCCTAGAGTGCCAGTCCACATAAAGGGTAATACTCATAATCTGGAGGTCGTGGGTTCGAAACCCACCCCCGGTATACACCTTTTTGTTTATTGCTTACCGTGCATTATTGCCTAAGATATTTACCCAGTCCTAAGAGACCTCAAAAAAATTCAAGGTATGAAAATCAGGTATATGGGAATTTGGTTAGATTTCAGGAAGCCGAGGTGGACCGTGGGACGACCTAGGCGTCGGATTATATGCATCGTTTTTGACATAGAATGTAATAGAGTCAGTATCTTACAACCATCTAGTCGATAAAACTGATAAAATTAGAAGGTGGTTTGAAATGAGATGTATCAAGACCAATCTATTGGATCTTTTTTCTTTATTCGAAAACCATCAACAAAAACCTGATCCTCTTCCTCGAATACAGTATGCCATTTACCGTTATGAGGAAACATCCTATTCATCTCGTTAACTTTATTATTGGTAGGCATTCTGTTCATTAAAGCTCCCCATTTCATGTTAGGTATCTTAGGCATGATCTCATTGATGTCCTTCATGGATTTAGCTTGGAACTAGTTCTTTTAATTTCTTTTTTCCTATTTAATAAGTGAAGAGCCGCATTTTTGAGGTTTAATAGATATTGATGGGGAGTAGAAAACACATTTTGAAAGTGCTCCAAATAAGGAATTGCTAATTTGCAAAAGTTAATGTTAAATTGGTATAAACTTTCAGAGGTTACGATGGGAGAGTTTGAAGAATTTGCTTTTGCTCTCTTGGACCAAATTTCTGTTGAAATACGCGAAGAAAAAGAAATACAAGAATCCCAGACAAAGGCCACAGAAGCATTTGGCTCAAAGATAATATTTGAAGACATTAAGACAGTCTCCGATAGACTTTATTCTGACATATCAAGTAGTGTGTCATCATTTACTGGAATACCTTTGTCTGATAGTACCAAGATAGAGTTTCCTGATCTGATAGAATTCAAACGACTAAAGGGACGTAAGGTATATCCGACCAAAGATTCGGCAGAGTTTGTAGATGAATTATTTTCTGCTCTTGCTCACGAAAATGTTGAAAAAATAACCTCTCTTGCAGAGGAAAAGCCATTTAGATACCTTGTTTATTCCACTTACGCAAAATCATACATTTCACAGATATCGACAACTTATGGGGATTTTTACGAATCTAACATATTTCTCAACAAGTTCATTCTATCTAGCTATCCCAAGATAATATTGTATAAACAAGGGGCACCCTATGAGGCAAGATTAGGTCAAGTAACTTCCGGATACATGGGAGCTTTGAAGATGACCATATTAGAAGAACAAGTCCACTCTATCCAAAATAATCTCTATAATATCAACAAAAAAGCTGTATCCGAAGTCAATGAAATCAACGAAGAGCTAGCAAAGATAATTTTGGACCTTAATGAAACTGCAATAAAGAATCTTTATAGCTACTTGCAGCTTCCAGAGGTTCCAGATGAATATCCGACCGCAAAACGAGCAAATCTATTTTTCATATTAAATCCAGACAATTTCATAGTTGGAGTTTTGGGTCCAGACGTCATGACATTTACCAAAGTAACAGTAGATTCTAGGATTTTGGAGCTGATCCCACAACTCTTAGATATTTATCAAAGATGGCTCAAACCCATTCAGACACATCACGCTGCATTTACTATGATGGAAGGCATGGCAGAATTTGCTGTTAAGCACATATTAAGAAATGATAAGGATTTTCAGAATTATCTGATAACATTTGCAAACAGCGACATTTCATCATATCAGTTCCGCAAGAGTATGGGAACTGATTTCACAGAGTATGTCTCGAATAAACTTGGCAAAGAAACATTCAATACTCTAATTGAAAAACCCCCAACTACATTAGAACTCAAAAATCCTGAGAAGTATATACAAAGATTATGAGCGATTTTGATCCATTTGTTGCAGAATTGAGTTCCTATACCAAGAATCCAAGATACACACTTGTTGAAAAATGTCTAAAGATAGCTCAAACACTCGAGTTTCCAGATCTTAATATTTCAGAATACGCAGAAAAACTAAATTCAATGGGTCAAGGACTGTGCGATTTGGTTTCAGAAGTAAGAAATCCAATCTACCTTATTTCCATGTTAAATGAATATATGTTTGACAATCTAGGATTTACAGGAAATAGTGATGATTATTACAATCCAAGAAATAACTTTCTAAATATAGTAATAGACAAACGTACTGGAATACCTATTACCTTATCAATAATTTGCATTGAGATTGCAAGACATGTAGGTTTGGATCTACGTCCTGTAGGATTTCCTGGGCACTTTCTTGTCAAGTATTCTGAAGAGACTATTATTGATCCGTACAATAGAGGCATTTTGCTTAATTCTGATGATCTCCAAGAGATTCTAGATAGAATCTATGGTCAAGGTGTAGAATTCAAATCTGACTACCTCAACGAGATAGAACCAGAAAAAATCCTCATAAGAATTGTAAAAAATCTAAAGAATTCTTATATTCAGTCATTTAACTATCAAAAAGCAATGCATTGTATAAACTTGATATTATCATTAGATCCAAACTCTCCAGAAGAAATTAGGGATAAAGGAATTGTCCAATCGAGAATGCTCCAAAATGATCTTGCATTAAATTCTCTTAACAAATATCTCGAGATGGCTCCAGAAGCTGATGATGTTGATTATGTTTTGGAACTCATGAGAAATATTAAAGAAAAATCTAGTCAATAATAGAGTGTACATCCTTTCCTTTCTTGATTAGCTTGTGTTCATAACGCACTATTTTATTTCGTATCGTTCCTTTCAGGACATCTATTTCATTTCTTAGGCTTGCAACTTCATCTTCAAGTCTAGCAACTCTCTCGTAAATGGACTCCTCCTCTCCTGCAGCCATATATTCAATCTCCTCTAGCTATTATCTTAAAAATTTATGGTTTATTTTGTTGAGGTATTAGTCAGTATTTTCTACAGTGTGAATTCAGCATTGCATGATTGGCACTTTCCTTTCTCGCTCCCAATCAGGCCTATTTTCAAAAT
>CAZIHN010000042.1:0-12343 GCA_964538845.1 uncultured Nitrosopumilaceae archaeon
TTGAATGTGGGTAGATACTCCTTCCTACATTCTCTACATTGTAGAAACTTTATTTTCCCCAAGATGATCCTTTTTTTGTAAAATAGTACATAAAAAATCCTAATATGAATTTAAGTAATACTTAAATTATTGCGTATCAGAATTTAGTAAAAATTAAATAAAATTTAAACACATTTACAAAAAGATTGGTACTTCGACTGCGATCCTACCTGAAAATCCCGTGAATTCAATGATTTTATGAAATTTTTTGCAATAGAAGAGATATTAATGATGTAACCAGATTGAAAAACAAAAATTGAGAACAAAAAGAAAATCAGGAAAACGGAAACATACTGGACTCATTATAGGAATAATTGTATTAGTAGGAATAATTGCAGCTTCAGTTTATTTTTATTTCGAGCAAAGTGCATCTCCACAAACACAGTGGATAACTTCTGGACCCTTTGCAATCAATAAAAATCAATACAAACTGGGCGAATATGTTTTCATGGTAGTAAGCAATCTAAAACCTACTGATGTGGGTGAGATTGATGTAGCAGATCCAAAGGGTGGGATTTTTACTTCGATACCATTTAATGGAACTATGAAAACTAGTTTTCATCAGTTTTTTAAACCTAATACAGAGCGTGGAGAAGCTCTATGCACTCCTGCAGATCTGGTTGGTCAGTGGAACATTATATTCAAAGGAGTTCCTTACAAATCCATACCCTTTGAGATTGTCAACGATTGGATTCCTGGAGGACAATCAGAGATAAAACCTGTACCAAAGGGACTAACACCATGCTAGAAAGTCATTTCTCCAAAACATTGTGAAAACACACCTTCTCACCCGTATGACAGGCTGGTCCTAGTGGTTCCACTAGATATATAATTGCATCAAAATCACAATCTACCAAAATTTGTTTAACTTTTTGCGTGTTACCAGACTCTTCTCCTTTCATCCATAATTTATTTCGTGATCTGCTCCAGAACCATGAATTACCAGTACTTTGTGTAAGCTCAAGAGATTCTTGATTTGCGTATGCAAGTGTTAAGACCTCCCTCGAGTGTATGTCCTGAACAATTACAGGAATGAGTCCACCATTTTTGGCAAAATCAATGTCATCAATTTTTTTATTCATAAGAATGTCTCCACAATAGCCATATTTTTTTGTTATAATCTTACAGGAACTCCATTCTCTCTGAGATATCCCTTTACCCTATCTACTGAGTGAGTTTTATAATGGAATATAGAGGCTGCTAATGCAGCATCAACATTAGTTTGCAAGAATACTTCTAGCATATGATTTGGTTTTCCACACCCTCCAGAGGCTATAACAGGTATATTTACAGTCTTTACGATTTCTTTGATAAGATTAACATCATAGCCTTCCTTTGTTCCATCCATATCAATACTAGTCAACAAAATTTCGCCCGCGCCAAGTCGTTCTACCTCCTTAGCCCATTCTATTGCGTCAATATTTGTGGGAGTTTTGCCTCCATAGATATAAACCTCGAACCAAAACTGTCTGGAATCTGATGTAAAAATGTGTTTGTTATTTTTTACATTATAATTACGTTTAACATCCATAGCTACAACAACACACTGTTTTCCAAAAATTTTCATTAACTTTGTAATTATTTCTGCAATTTTTACGACTCCCATGTTAATTGCTCGCTGTTCGTCACCACTTAACAGAATATCCCTTGCATGTTGTAAGGTCTTAACACCTCAACCCACAGTAAATTGTATATCTATTACTTGAGCAACTTTCTTGACTAGACTCTTTATTGTTTCTCTCTGCTGTTCTGAGGCTGTGATGTCTAGAAAAACTAGTTCATCTGCTCCTTCCTCACTATATTTTTTTGCTAGCAATATTGGATCTCCCGCGTCCTTTATTGATTCAAAGTGCATTCCTTTTACCACTCTTCCCTTGTCTACATCTAAACATGGAATCACTCTTTTGGTTAAAGTCATGCGAGTGCCTTTGCCTCTTCTATTGATATTTTTCCATCATATAATGCCTTACCAAGAATTATTGCATTTACTCCACATTTCTTTAAATTTATAATATCTTGCGGATTTGAGATTCCTCCACTAGCTATGACCTTAATACTTTTCATATTACAAGCATTTTCTAGAGAATTAAGATCTGGCCCTTGTAGAGTTCCGTCTCTTTCCACGGTAGTAATAAGAAATTGCGAATATCCGAGATTCACAAAATCTTTAATTCCTTGAATTAGTCCAATTTTTGTTGTTTCCTTCCATCCACTTATTACAATCTGCCCATTCAACTGATCTGTAGAGATTACTATCCTTTCATTCCCAAATTTCTTGGAAATTTCTTCGAGTGTTTGTTTACTTTTAAAGGCGATAGTTCCAAGTACTACTCTTGAGGCAAACTGTAAAGCATTTTCTATCATTTCTTTTGTCCGTAATCCTCCAGCTACTTCTACGGGAATTGACACGAATTGTGGAATTTTCTTAATTATTTGGATATTAGAACCTCTTCCAAGTGTAGCGTCCAAATCTACTATATGAAGCATATCCGCACCTGCTTTTTCCCATTTTTTTGCAATTTCTATAGGATCATTACTGTATACTGTTTTGTAATTGGGATCTCCTCTTACTAATCGTACCACTTGGTTATCCATAATATCAATCGCAGGAATAATATTCACTTTTTACACGTCCGCAAAAAATTCTTGATCATTTTGGATCCTACCTTACCTGATTTTTCAGGATGAAATTGTGTTCCAAACAAAGTCCCTTTTTCAATTACTGCTGGTACGCTGATTCCATAATCCGAATCTGCTTTGATAATTTCATCATTGTTTGGCTTAACTCTATAAGAGTGAACAAAATACACCCATGAACCTTCTTTTACTCCCTCCAACAAGAGGCTTGATTTCTTTATTTGTAGATCATTCCAACCCATGTGTGGGATCTTGAATTTATTGGGAAGAAGAATTACTTCACCCTTCAAAACTCCCAATCCACCTAAATTTCCTTCCTCACTTTTTTCGAAAAACATTTCCATTCCAAGGCATATCCCCAATACAGGAACCTGGTTATTTGTAAGATCTTGAAATGCAGTTTTGCAAGGATTCAGACTCTGTATGGCAGGATCAAAGTTTCCTACTCCTGGCAAGAGTAATCCTGAATAGTTATTCATTTTATCAAGGTTAGTAATTACATCTACCTCTGCGTTGTTCTTTTCTAGTGATGATTTAAGACTGAAAATGTTTCCTGCTCCATAATCAAATATTGCTACTTTAACCATTACATAGCACCCTTTGTACTTGGAATTCCTTTTTGCTTCTTATCAAAAGCTGCTGCTGTTCTCAAAGCCACTGCAAAGGCCTTAATTGCAGCTTCGATTTTGTGATGATCATTATCTCCATACTTTACAGAAATGTGAGCGCAAACGTTGAGATTCTGAATAAGTGACCGAAAAAAATGTTCCAAGTCTTCTCTTGAAAGTTCCTCGATTTGTTTTCTTACTAGAGATAGTTCGATCTTGTGGTATTGCCTTTTGATTAAATCCAATGATGCTTCTGCAAGAGATTCGTCCATCGGAATACTTGCATGACCAAATCGCACGATTCCAGTCCTATTTCCAAGAGATAGATTCATTGCATCTCCAAGAGCTATAGCTGCATCCTCGATTAGGTGGTGGTCTATTCCATCCCTAGATTTTGCATTCAATTTTAAATCTAATATAGCGTGTTTGCCCAAAGATGTAACTAAGTGATCTAGAAATGGCAGTCCTGTTTTCACGAAAATTTTTCCACTTCCGTCTAGATTTACCGTGACCGATACTTCTGTTTCCTTAGTTTTTCTATTGATATGTCCTATCCTTGATTTCACTAAAATCCCACTTAGAGAAGTGGTTTATGCTCCAACTAGATTTAATGTCTTCGGAATTTGATCTATCGATTTTACTATAACATCTATATTTTTCTTCTCAAACAGGGCTCTTTTTTTCTCAGGATTTTCACTAGTTCCATATACTCCACAAAAAACCGTCCGATAGCCCGATTCGTAAACCTTACGTGCCATAATGTAATCTTCTATTGAATCACCTACAAACATAGAACAATTTCCCTTCAACCCTTTTATTGTAGATAATAGTGATTGAGGGTTTGGCTTTGCCATTTCCCGAGGTTCATCTTCAAGGAATCTTGAATTATCTAAATTGAATTCATTAAATAATTCTTTAAGAGAATATTTTGCAGATAATTGAGATCTGCCTGATACTATTGCGATTCTCCTGTCAAATCTATTATGTAATTCTTTTAGCAGATCTTTACTTAGAAGCACGACATCGTTTTCGATTAAACCTTTACCATGATTAAACTTAGGTTTTCTATTATATAGTTTAGTATAGAGATCAGAACCATAGAACATTTCATCGAATATAGAGGAGAGAGAGTTATCAAATTTTTTACCTGGATAATCTAGTGATTCTTTAATTTTTGTTATATCCGCCTTTATGAATTCTAAATACTTCTCAACCGATTTTATTCCTGTTTCATCAGAGTTCTCTATTACATTAAAAATAAGTTCGGAGTAATGCCTACTCATTTTTTTTGCTGTAATTATAGAAAGTATTAAAGCATAAGTAACATCAACTTCATCATTAAACCCTCCAGTATTCTTAAATCCTTCAATCATTTTTGTTGTAACCAGATCTGATTCATTTAGTGAATCTATTTCTTTTACAACAAAATCTACAACTTTTTTTATCGTTAAATCATATGAATTTGAAACATCGATTAGAACTCCATCGCAATCAAATACAATAGAGTCCAATTCCTTGAACTTTTCGATCTTTGCAATATCTACAATGATTCCTTTTTCTATCTCTCTTAGAGTCAATTTAATAGATCCCTTAAGGCAGTGAGAAATTTTGAGTTCATGTCTTGAGTACCCACTGTGACTCTCAAACAGCCATCATATGGACCAACTTTACCTAGATTCTTAATTATTATTCCCTGCTCAATAAGCGCCTTGTGAATTCGTTGGCTAGATCCATGAGCTGCAAATAGTACAAAATTTGCTTTAGAGTCAAAAACTTCAAAAACTCTCATACCTTTTAACTTTTCAATAATTCTTGTCCTTTCTTTCTTGACAAGGTTTGCCACATCTTTGAAATATTTTGATTGCTGTAAAGCAATAATGCCTACCTCTATAGCAATGGTATTTAGTGGATATGGATATTGAATAACTCTAGTATAGGCATCAATTGTATTCTTGTTGGCAACGAAATATCCTATTCGTAGTCCGGCAAGTCCAAATGATTTTGATAAAGTGCGTAAAACCACTAGGTTATTGGTTGTCTTTGTCAAGTTAACGATTGAGAAATCAGCAAAATCTACATATGCTTCATCTATGATCACGAGCCCCTTAAATTCATGAATCAGATTTTGGAGCTGCTTCTTTTGAAATTGAAACCCAGATGGATTATTTGGTGAGTCAAGATATAGGATACTAGCCTTTTTTGATTGTTCCAAGAATTTATCCATGTTTAGAGCCATATTCTCATCAAAAGAAATTTTTATTGTTGGAATAGAGTACAGCTTACATCTCTCTTCAAAGAATCCAAAAGTCGGATCTGATGTAAGAATTTTAGTTTCTTTTGAGGCAAAGTTACTTAGTATAAGATCAATTATCTGATCAGAACCATTTCCAACACCAATCATTTCCTTTGGCATTCCTAAGGATTCAGAAATACTGCGAATCAATCTTTCTGTTCCCCCTAGAGGATATTCTCTTACATCCATATCCGTCTGTATTTTATTTATTAATTTCTTAAGGAATTCACCAGATATTGCATAATTTTCGTTTGAATCTAATTTTATTACATTAGAGTATTTCTCGGGTTTTTGGTATCCACTGAGTTTAGAATATTTTTCCACCTCCTTTTGAAACCAATCCTTTTTCATGATAATCTCTCCCTTACTGCTTCGTAGTGATTTGGTAAACCTTCTGCATCTGTTATTGCCTTCATGTATCTTGAAATTCTCCTCAAGGCAATTTTAGAGGATTGTACTTGAGTTTGAATTTTCATAAAGTCCAATACACTCAATGAGCCTCTTGTTCTTCCAAATCCACTAGTAGGAAGTATATGATTTGAACCTAGAAGATAATCACTTGCTGAAGAGGGTGTATTCTTTCCAATAAGGATTAATCCAGCAGAAGTTATTTTCTTAGCCAGTTCCTGGGGTTCTCTAGTAATAATTTCAAGGTGTTCAGGTGCAAGCTTGTTTACAAAATCTATCATTTGTTGTTTGGTTCTACACATAGCTATGAATCCATTTCTTCGGAGACTTTCCTGGATTATCATGGATCTTTGCAACATTCTAATTTTTTTTTTAATTAATGTGACTACTTGGTTTTTTAATTTAGAGGAATTTGTAATAACACAACACAGGGTATCTGGACTGTGTTCTGCTTGCGAAAATAAATCAGAGGCAACGAGTTTAGGATCTGCGGTTTCATCACAGATTATAGCAAGCTCAGTAGGACCTGCTATCATATCAATCGAAACAGTATTACTAAGTAAAGATTTTGCGATAGTAACGAATGCTCCTCCTGGACCAACTATCTTATCTACCTGTGGAATTGACTCCGTACCATATGCAAGAGCTGCTATAGCCTGAACACCTCCTATCTTGTAGAATTCATTTATTCCACAAATGTCTGCAGCTACTAGAGTTAATGGATCTACCTCACCTCTAATGTTTGGTGGAGACACTGCTATTATTTTTTTGACCCCTGCAACTTTTGCCGGGACAAGAGACATGACAACAGTACTGGGATACTTTGCTTTTCCGCCAGGGATATAGCATCCCACACTTTCAATGGGCAGAAATGTCTTCTTAATGTTAATTCCATCCATATTAATTGAGATACGGCTTAGTTTGGTTTGTAAAGAATTTTCAGATTTTTCTAGTCTTTTCTTTGCAAGTTTAATTCCTTTAACTTGATCTTTGTTGACTTTCAAATATGCAGACTTGAATTCGTTCGGAGTCACCTTGAATGAAGTAATTTTTGCTCCGCTAAACCTATTCTCATATTGCCTTAGAGCTTGATCTCTCCTTTTTCTGACGTCATTTATTATAGATTGTACTTGTCGTCTTATACCGTTATTTGTTTTGGGTCTCACAGACAAGATTACAGAATCTATGTCGTGAACATCGATGATTCTCATCAACTTTCCTCATCACGCTTTATCTCCTCAAGTGCCAGTATTTGTTTCGGTTCGTGTACTACTAAACCCTGGGCTATCTTGCGTAACCGTGGAATCATTTTGTGGAATTCAGATTTTGGAATAACAGTATTTATGCCATACCAACCTTTTTCACTTAGAGGACTAATTGTGGGTTGCTTAAGAGATGGCAGATCTTGTAATAGTTTTTTGAGGTTTTCTCCTCTTACATTTAAGAACAAGTGAAGATGTTTTTTTCCATCAACTGCACCTCTTAGCATTGTTACAATGTCAAAAATTTTTTCGCGTTTTGATTTATCTTTCAAAGAAGTTTTGTTTGCAATTAATACAGCAGTTGATTCCATTACAGTATCAATAATCTTCAATTGGTTTTGTGTTAAAGTTGTACCTGTTTCTGTAACATCCATGATTGCATCTACATCTTCTGGTGGTTTCGCCTCTGTTGCACCAAATGAAAGAAAGATCTGTATATTCTTGTTAGATCCTTGCCTTAACCATGGTGTTACAATAACCGGCTGTTTTGAACCATAGAGTTTTTTGTAGCTTTTACATTGCATAATAAACCGAGATGCAGTGTTTAGATACTCTGAAGAAATTCGTAGTATTTTTTTCCTCTTTGCGTAAGACATAATCATTTCGTCGAGATTTTTGAAATTGTAAGAATCTGGAATTGCAATTACAAGTCTTATTTTACCATATTCTAAATCAAGAAGCACCTCGACATCAGAATTTGTTTCCTTAACCCAATCTCTGCCTGTTATTCCTACATCGTAAAGAGCATCGAAGACTAGATTTGGTATCTCTTGAGGACGCAGCATCTTTACTGAAATTTGAGGATCATCGAGGAGAACACGATAAGTTCTTTCCCTTCTGACTACTCTTGTCCACGATCTTTCCAGAATTTTAAAGGTTGCCTCCTCTATACTTCCTTTGGGTATCGCAAATTTTACGGGAACCAACGTAGTCCTACCAGTCTTCTTTGGATATATAGTTAGTCACCTAAGTTGTTCTAGAATTTCCTTAGCTCGAGTGACCGAAATATTTCCCTCTTTAATCATCCGAGTTATTACCTCATTCATTTTTTCCGGGGGTATTTCAGCACTTGCTGCAATATTTTTAGCGTGAAGTTTCATGTGTCCCTTTTGAATTCCCTCAGATGCTAGAGCCCTAATAGCCCCAAAGTTCTGAGCAAGACCCATGGCTCCCATAATGCAAGCCAATTCCTTTGCTGATTTAATTCCCAGTATTTTTTTACATACCTTCACCATAGGATGATTAGTTATTATTCCACCAATCACACCTACTGACAAAGGCAGTTCAATTTCTCCCACAAGGTTTCCTTCTTGGTTCTTCATCCATCTTGTAAGGGAGGAATATCTTCCATTTCTTGAGGCATATGCATGTGCTGCTGACTCGATAGCTCTCGTATCTTGTCCTGTGGAATTTGCAACTGCTACTATGCCATTCATTATTCCCTTGTTATGAGTAACAGCCCTGTAAGTGTCATTTTCGGCAAATTCATAGGCCAAGATTATATTGTCAATTATATCATTTCCTCCCAGATCTTCCTTACCAAACACTGCCCTTCCTCTAACCAATCTCTTTGTAGAATAATTCGAGAGTATTCGTAAAATGGTTCTGCCTCCAGTTATTTTTGCTATCAAGGGGCCAACTCCCTCGCACATTGTATTTGTTACGTTAGCACCCATCGCATCGCCTACATCTATGAGAATCTCTACCACTAGCATCTTACTAGATCTCGTCCTAACTTCTTTACAGCTTATCTCTTTCGCTCCTTTTCCCATCGTCGAAAGTGTTTTGCTCTTAGAATTTGCAAGTGCAAGAATTTCATTTGATGCTTCTATCACCTTAGGAATTGCTGATTCTATATCAACATCAACAACTTGGATTTGACCAATGTTGTATGACTCATCACATTCCATAGAAAATCCACCATATTTCCGTGCAATCTTGGCTGCCTTGGATGCAGCAGCAATTACAGAAGGCTCCTCTGTAACCATTGGAATTAGATAGTCTTTCTCATTTATCTTGAAATTTGTAGCTATACCAAGTGGAAAAGAGATAATTCCAATTGCATTTTCAACCATATTGTCGGCTTGATCAAATGTGATCCCTCCATTATTCCAGAGAGTCTCAATATCTTCTCTTGAGAGATTTGAGAATAGTTCTATAGCTCGAAGCCTTTCTTCCCTTGTTTTTTCATTAAAGTTTGGAATAGCTGAATCAGTCAAATCTACTTCACAATTCTCAATAGTTTGTCATCGTTATTGTCAGGAAATCCATTTCCATCAGTGTTTGACGTTAGTATATACAAATATCCATCAGGACCCAATCCAACATCACGAATTCTTCCTATTCCATCTAATATGATCCTTTGTGACGTAACATTACTGCTTTGAATTGATAATTGAGAAAGAATATTACCACGAAGGGTTGCCATTACAAGACTGTTTTTGAGATCAAGTTTTCCTGATTTATAGTAGACAATTCCTGAAGGTTCTAAGCTTATGTTATAACATACCAAATTAGTCTGTGACTTTTTCGAATCAGAACATTCTTGTTGTGGCCATCCATAATTTTGACCTCCTTGGATGAGGTTTATTTCATCATTTTTCGTGGGACCTTCCTCAGTTTCATATAAATTTCCCTGATCGTCCCAAGCCAATCCCTGTGGATTTCGATGACCTAACGAAAACACTGGAGAGTTTGGAATTGGGTTGTCATTTGGAATAGAACCATCGTCATTTAGACGCAGTATTTTTCCAGCAAGAGAGTTCATATCCTGCGAAGAATTTCCATCGGTTGCATCGCCTGTTCCGATATAGAGTTTATTGTCAGGACCGAATTTTATTACTCCACCGTCGTCAAATTCTGCTCCCGGAATCTTATCAATGATAATCTTTGAATTTACAACCTTGTTATTTGATTCAGTAATTCTAATCACTTTGTTCCAAAGTTTGTCATTTTCTTTGTATGTATAATAAATGTAAATGAAATGGTTCATACTAAAATCTGGATGAGTTGTTATTCCTAAGAGACCAGCATCTGTAATATCTGCCACCCGTAGGTTAACAACAGAGTCGTTTACAAGAACACCATTATCAATAACTCTTACTCTTCCTATTTTCTCTGTAAAAAAGATCTTATCTTCAGCAAATGATAATGCCCATGGTTTTTGAAGATTTGTTGCAATAACTTGAACAGCATCAGTTCCTGTAGAACTAGTATTTGGTTTAGGTATCATGATAGAGCCCGATGGTGATGTTATAATCAATATAGATACTGCTACGGCTGCCATTATTGCAATGATTCTTGTTTTTTTATCCACTGGATTGAGAGCTTGAAAATCCTATTAATTATTTCTAAATCCGCTAAAGCGTATATATCACCCACAATCTTTTCTTCATTTAGCGGGGTGGGGAAGCCAGACTTAGGGGCTAGGTCATCCCGGCGGGCTCATATTCAATACTGATGAGATACCCGCAAGTCAGTAGTTCAAATCTACTCCCCGCTATTTTAAAGACAAGTTAATTTCGTTTACTAAACCATCTTGCTGAATCATCAAATCGCAATTTATCGTTAAATCTGTCCATTCTTTGAATTGGGCGTGTCAAATGTCTGTGTGAAGAAGATATTGGTAGGTAGAAAGTTTTGTTGATTTGTCTTGGAATTTCTTGTTGAATTTTATTTAAACTGATTTTTCCACATTTCGTACATTGATAGCCTTGATTTCTACCCTTTGATTTCATTCGCTTCTTACAGGTATTGCAATAAGGGTTTAGATTAATAACATGTTTTTTAAGATCGAGTACTTCGAGAAATTCAATATTTAGAATTCGCTTATGATTCTTAGAAGCCTTTCTTATTCCTCCGCCAATTCTCACAGAATCGCCTTCCAACAATTTTGATGCTATCTTAGTAATTCCGGTCGGTTTGTATACTGCACAACTTATGTCAATTCCATCATTAGTTATTGAAAAGAATACGTGACCGCCAACCTCAATTTGTGGTTTTGTCGATATTCTTCCACTAACATAACCAGAAGAGAATGGTTTTAGATTTCTTATATCTAACTCGTTTTGAAGATGATCACTGGTACCCTGATTTGTACGAAAAATCATGTATCCACAGGACTGTTCTCTTGATCTGATGATTGAGGCTCCTTTAATTACCGCTCGAACATTTTCACCACGAATACCAAAGAATACGGGATCTTGGCCGTGTGGTGCAATTAAAATTCTGTCATTTGTTTCATCAAAACTATTGAATGTCTTTAAAAATGTCATCTGTTGCATTCTTTTAACACTGTCTTTGAATATCTCCCTTTTTTTTCCAAGATTCATATTATTTCTATACTTAATTAATTCGAAGGTATGATCTCTGAATCTATATCCTATTGCCCCTATTGCTCCGATTAATCCTTGACCGTTTCCAAGATGAAATGTTTCAATCCCATTGTTATTAATAAATTTCTTAACTTCATTCCTTCTCACTAAATGAGATAAAGCCACTTTCGCAAACTTGGAAAAATCTTCTGGAATATCTTTGCTTTCAAAAAAAACCAAACCAGGATTTGCACCATCTTTCGTGGCAGAATACTTTTTGACGAATCTGATAATATTTCTCTTTATTAATCTAGGATATTTGGTTTCAATTTTTAGTGCCACTGCACCATTACCTCTAGTTTTCCATGGAATATTTGGATTAAATCTTATAAGACGTGGATAGTCCAGAAATTTTGTTTGTTCGTTTCTCAGATACTCCACAATCTTATAGGCAAGAAAAGTAGTGCACATACCTTTCCTTGAATCCGTATCATCTAGACCAATATGGAGAACAGTTGATTTTTTCATTCGATGACAGTCATTGTGAGTGTAGATCGGACATTTTTGAGCTGCCTAATGTTGTTTGAGATAGTTTTCTTTAATGTTTCATTATCTGCTGCTTCGATCTTTACCACCAAATCATATGCACCATATAAAACATAAACATATTTTATGTGTTCCATACTTTTAAGTTGTTTTAGCAATTCATTTTCTGCTCCCAATTCGGTATTTATCAATACGAATGCAATTGGCATCAGTTGGTCTTCTAACAATACGATATTA
>CAZIHN010000043.1:0-12051 GCA_964538845.1 uncultured Nitrosopumilaceae archaeon
GGGATGTTTGGGTCAAATAGGGGTAAAAATAGCAAATGGGATGGGAGCAGAAGTTAGTGTTCTCAGTCATTCGCTCAAGAAAAAAGAAGATAGTATGAGAATGGGTGCAGACAAGTTTTATTCGACCTCTGATCCTGAAACCTTTGAAAAATTGAAGGGATATTTTGACTTGATTATATGCACGATATCAACAGAGTTTAATCTTAACCAATATCTAGATATGTTAACCCTTGACGGCGCAATGGTACAGGTCGGTCTGCCAGAGAAGAAAACTCAAGTAGAGTTTTTCTCACTAGTTAGTACTCGTCGTAGTCTTGCGGGTTCTCTGATTGGTGGCATAGAAGAGACACAGGAAATGCTTGACTTTTGTAGTAAGAAAAACATAGAATGCGATGTTGAACTGATCCCAATTCAAAAAGTCAACGAGGCATACAAGCGAATCCTAGATAGTAACGTAAGATACAGGTTTGTAATTGATCTCAAAAGCCTCAAATCATAGTTGGTAAATTTTTAATTCGCGACTGAAGATAGATCACTAGATTCATAGAGACTTGAATTTTCTAACCGCTTCTCTTGTTAATCTTTCCTGTTCTTCTTTTGTTATATTTGTGGGATCTTCTGATGCTAGCACCTTGTTGTAATCGTCTTCGGTATTTGATCTCATCTTTTTTTTCTCATCCATGAAACCCCAAGTATATTCACCTCTATATGTTTATCAACTCTCACGAAATTGCCTTAAAGTTTTCATTCACTACCTAGTCCTTTTGCGATTTTATATGAAAGATTTTTTGCCTAAATCCAGTTTATTTTTTCAATTTTGCTAGAGTAGAAGCCCATACCGAATTTTCCTCTTTTCCTTGGGCCATTGCATTCTCATATAGTAACTGGTATACCCATTTTACTATCTCAGACCATATTGCTTTCAATGATTCTTCATCAGTAAAATACACCGCCATCTTTACTGCCATCATTGCAGCTATATTTTTTCCCATAGTTGGATTTTTTTCTTTTTGCCATCGTTCAAGAACTCTATCGCAAAAAAGTATTATATCCTTTTTTGAAAGAGATAGTCTATCCGGGTCTAATGGTGCCTTTTTTGAATTTAAAATTGCACTTGAGGTTGATATTTTGTTCTCTAATGATGTCTTTTTGGCAGTTGGCTTTTTACCAGTAATAGTTTTTTTCCTGATCTTAACGGTCTTTGATTTTGATCCAAGGCGTTTTACCATAGTAACTAAAATAATTCAAACCTAATAAAAGATCATAAAAATTGCTTAGACCCAAGTTTCACGTCTGCCTACTCCTTTTCCGGACCTAACATGAAAGTTTAGGCAACACTTACATTCTTGGGTTACACATTCTTTCTCTAGATAGTGACCGCAAATGCCACAATCACAGTGCCTTGCAACGTTTTCTACAGTACTCATTTTCTTCAGTATATGATACGTGAGACGATCTAAAAAATACTAGCTTAAATTTTATTCACACTATATAAAATAGAATGTTATTATTTTCAAAACTAAATCAAATTTTAAAATCATACCATTTTGAGAATTTGTCTATTTCTTGCATTTCATTAAAGCCTCACTTGTAATTCCTGTGCAATCTCAATGAATTCCCGGGCCTGATGGAAGAATTCTATACCTTTCTCAGTAACTATATAGGCATTACCTCTCTCAACATTTCTAGATTCTATCAATCCTGCGTTTATCAATTCCTGACATCTATTAACCATCATATTATGAGACAGATTTGATCTCCTTGCTAGTGTTGTTATTATTATTCCCTGCCTACCGCTTTCCATTACAGCGCATAAAATATCTGAGATTATTCCTAGATGCGACCGATAGGGGTGTCGTACCAGGTTCTTCCTCACAAGAGGTTTGATTGTTGTCATTGCTGTCATGAAAATCAGTTTGTAGAAAAATTATATATCCATTCAAGATGATTTTGCAACAAAAATGTTGAAATCCGAGAAGGAAATTATTGAAATGTATTCTCCAGATTTACTATAGATCCAGTCATGAAAATAAAATTTATTATCCTTAGGAATGGAGCAAGTAAAGTTCTTTCCTTAATTTTTAAATTATATTTCTTACCTGAAAGTTTTGTTTCTTAAGAGTTTATTTTATCAATGAAAGTTTAAATTTCTCAGTCAAACCAAGTTTGCAAAGCAACTACAATTCTTGTTACGATGTGTATTACAACCAATTAGTTTATGATCTTTACAGCCACAAATTATGCATTTTCTTTCCATACATTAAATTAGGATTAATATACTAATATCTGTTAAGAGAATTTATCAAATTATATATTAAGGATTAAAACATATAATTTTAATTTCCAAAAAAGAATGTAAATTAGATCTTCTTATTATAATAGATCTAATTGTCTTGTGGCATTTTTATAATCGATAAAATTATCAAATATCTGAATTTAAAATGAAAGAAAATAAGGAAGATTCAGAACCAAATAAAGACTCGTTGACTCGTATTCCAGGTTCTGCGTGGATTACACTTGCCATTGTAAGCGGTCTTGCATTGGTCACGATGTTTGGAGAGACTATGGTTCTACCTGCAATTCCAGACTTCATCAAAGATTTTGAAATAACATACAATACATCCTCTTGGATCCTCTCTTCCTATCTTATAGCAGGTGCAGTGATGACGCCTATTGCAGGAAAACTGTCTGATCTCTATGGAAAGAAAAAGGTACTTCTGATTATAATGATGATATATTCGTCAGGCATTCTAGCTGGTGGATTTGCAAATTCTTTCCCGTTTATGATTTTAGCAAGAATTGCCCAAGGTATAGGAATGTCAATGTTCCCAATTGGCTTTGGGATTGTACGAGAGGTCTTCCCTGTCGAAAAGCTTGGAATGGCACAGGGAATATTTACTTCAACATTTTTTGGTGGAGCTGTAGTCGGATTGCTAGTGGGCGCAGAAATAATTTTAAATTTTGGATGGCATGCAACATTCTTTTCCGTATTTCCTATTGCAATTGTACTAGCTTTAATCATGGCTAAGCGAATTCGCATCAACAAGATTGAAACCCAAGAAATTCAATCGACAAAAATAGACGTAAAGGGTGCAATTACATTATCTGTTACAATAATTTTATTCTTGATTGGTATATCTTATCTACAAGAAATCGGTTCAGGAAATCTTAATCCAATTGTGCTCTTTATAGGAGCTGCAATATCAGCAACAATCCTTATTTTTCTTGAAAAGAAAACAGAAAACCCATTAATCGACCTCAAAATTCTTTCAAACAAGATACTCTTGCCTTCAAGTATCATAATAATGACAGTTGGAATCTCGACATTCATGGTTTACCAGACCATTCCAATACTAATAAGAAGTCCATTGCCAGTTGGTTTTGGAGGAGACCCAATAGCTGTTGCAAATGTTCAGCTTCCTTTTATGATTGTCTCCCTTGTAGTGTCTGCAGCATCTGGATTTTTTCTATCAAAGATAGGTAATTACAGACTCACTGCTATAGGAACAATAATTTGTGCAATCGGATTCTTTAGCATATTGGAATTCCATTCAAATGAATTTATTATATCCACAACACTTACTATAATTTCTGTTGGCCTGTCATTTTCAATCGTAGGGGCCTTTAACATTATTTTAATGTCGTCTCCTCCAAAAGTGGAGGGTATCTCTCTTGGTATGACAGTCCTTTTAGCTCTGATAGGAAATTCTATTGGACCGTCCCTTGCAGGTATGTATCAACAAATGAACCAAACTATAATACCAAACATACCAGGTAGCTTTCCAGCCGCACAAGCCTATAATGAAATATTTCTTACTGCAGCTCTAATTTCTGTTCTTTCTATTGCGCTAGTAATAATCTTGAGAAGATCTATTAAACGGAAAAATGAAATTTCTCTAATTTAGAATTTATCTTCTAGAATTAGCGTGTATTAATCAGAAACCTCTTAAACATCATATCATCAATTCTAAGATTTAGTTTTTTACTCTAATTTCAATATGACTTCCCTCAGTGGTAGCATATAGGTTTTGAAATGGATAATGTGAGGAATCATACTTTGAAAAGTTTCCTGAAAACGTAGATGTCGTCTTTGTGGAATTGTAAAGCTCGACGAGTTGTTTTCCAAGGTAAAAGTCAAGGAAAAAATGAGGATCAGCCAAAAGCACTATCTTTTGTGTATAGACCGGCCAAGATAGAACATAATAATAAACTAGAACATTATTTCTATGAAAGACATCATCAAATATCCATGAATAGGTGGGTCCTGCTAGAATACTTGCATTTTCTGTATCCTTTGTATCATTTAGAACAAAAGATGTAGCTGAATATTCTGCCCATGACATGTCAGTAGTAATTAACTGCACGAGGTTTGCTAAACCAAAAGATCCAATACCTAAAATTACAAGAATCATACATGTTTGAGCAAGTTTCCTACTAGGGAGTTTTTCAGATAATTTTACTATTAGAACTCCTACAGAAATACACATAACAGGTATAATTGGAATCCAGTAAAAGTACTGATTATACCCTATAAAATAGAGAAAAATGACGAAAGGAGCAAACCATCCCAGAATAAAATAATACTTTCTGATTCCAGCACATACTAGAGCAGCTATTGAAAGGAAAAATAATACTGGATCCATCTGGGCAAAAGTTTTTGAAATCCCATATAGGTTTGAACCACCTATACGATGTGTCTGAAAAGTAAAAACATCATGTATCCAGTTAGTTAGATGTCCTGATTCTATGCTTTGAATAGGCCAAGCAAGCGGGATTAGGATAACCGGTATTAACCAAATCCCAATTAATTTGATGTTCTTGTGATTGTAGAAAAAAACAAGGCAACCTATTAGAGGTATTATAGTAAAAGCTGGAATTTTGGTAAATATTGCCAGACCTAAACATATGCCTGATAGAAAAACAAGTCTGGTATTGTGCCTGGAATCTTTTGAATAAAGAGCAGCAAGTATGGACAATAGAAGAAAAGGCAGCAATATAGTATCAAGAAGAATTCTTCTGAATATCCAAGAAATTGGCATTACTGAAAATAAGATAGATGATATCAATGCAACTTTTTTGCCATAGACCTTGTCTGCTATCTTGTAAACAAGAAAAGTATCAATTACTGCAAGAATACCCATAAGGATTCTAGGAATCAGATAAATCATAGAAATAGAGGAGACATCACCTGATGGATTCAGGGAATGTGGATATCCAATCATTGTAAAGATTCCAGCAAGGAAGATCTGCCCAAAAAAAGGATGGTCGTAGAATGCACCTTCCTCAGGGCCAAGACCTTTTAAGACATGCATTGCTCGGTGCATGTAAGCGCCCTCATCAAAAAAAATGTCTGGAAAGCCAGCTGCGTTCCAAAGATGTGTGAAGCCTGAAATTATCAATATGATTAAAATTGGAAGATTCTGATAAATTCTAGGACTGAGTTTTGCACTCAACAATAGGTCCATTCAACTTGACGAATTAAACTTATTTTCATCAATTTATTTATCACACGTTACATGAGTTCTGCCTTTTCTCACAAATTAAGGGTTTTTTGGATCTTAAGGAGCCTCTGATATGCATCGATTTCTCTCTTCCTTAGTTCTGGATTTGCGGTCCTATTGGCATTTTTTGCGGATTTCTCAAGATTCTTCAAAGCTTTCCTCATATTTTTTCTTGCTTCATAAAGCTCTGCTAAGGCACTTTTGTCTCTAGATTCTTGAGCGGCCTTTCTTGCCTCTTCCCATTCGTTTCTTGTCTCAAATAATTTTTGATGAAGGTCAGAAGACATTTTTATAGAATTCTTCGTTTTTATTTATTCGATTTAGTAAATGATTATAGCCTAGACAAACAAATTCGCTTGGTTTACTATAAAATTGGTAGAGTTTTATAGGAAATCTAAAAGTTATTGAACAACTTTACACCCATTGGAAGTTTATCACACATTTTATAAGATGTTTGATTCCATCAAATAAAGGAAGATAAAATTGGAACAGAATATGTCTAAGATTGATACCGTTTTGCTTGAGCGTTTTGAAAAAGAGATCTGGAGTAAAATTCCTCACATAGACATATCAAAAGGAGAAAAGGTTGTAAATGCTACACCTCTTATCGAATTAACTTCAGATTTGAAGGAATGCGCTAAAAAAGAGTTTTCTCTAAATATCGACGATAAAGATCTTAGTATCTTTGGCAAGTTTGATTCTGAATTACTTGCAGGATCTATCAAGGCAAGACCTGCAATACACATCATCCATAATGCCATATCAACAGGAAAACTTAGGACAGGACAGTCAGTATTTGAGGCAACTTCAGGCAACTTTGGAATCGCTCTAGGACAATTGTCTAAACTGGGAATTGATGTAGTTGCTTTAGTATCCAGAAAGCTTCAAGAAGGAGTCTTTGAAGAGCTAAAAAACGAGAAGACTCGAATCATTAATCTTGACATGGACATTTGTCCAGCTCCTGGTATGAAGGACAATCCAAATGTTTTAGCAGCTAGAGCCACCGCATCCAATATTCATTCACAGTTATCCCAGCTTGGATTTGATCCTACTGTTTTTGATAAATCAACCTCTGAGGTGTTATCGCTTTTAGCTGCTCAGGATATCATTAATTTAGCAAAACTCCTGGCAAAGATCTACAGTTGTTTTTGCCCAGAACAATATGATAATGAACTAAATATTGATGTGCATAGAACCGTGACTGCACCGGAGATAGACCAGCAGCTACATGAAAAGGGACAATCCCTTGAGGATTATAGAGTTGCTTGTACCTTTGGTACTGGAGGTACTTCAGGTGGAATTAGTAGATATTTTAAACAAAAATATGGAAAAAAATCGCTTCATGTGGTATTTCCTCTTGGAACTCAGGATGTTGCTGGAATTAGAACAAAAAGTAAGGGTGAGGGTTTAAAGTTTTACGAGCCTGAACTGTATGCCGGACAACATGAAGTTGACTTTGAGCAGGCAAAACGTGTTCTAAAGTTTTTTGTCGACAAGGGATATGACGTTGGCGAGAGCAGTGCTCTTGCTCTGTACGCTGTAATCCAGATGATAAACTTTGGAGGCTTTGGTGGCAAGTTTGTAGTTATAATTGCCGATGGAATTGGAAAATACAAAAAGAATCTCGAAGAAATAGGAAAGGCTCAGACTCGAACTCAAGTGTCGTTGCAAGAAGCAGTATCAAACATAGGCGATTATGATAAAATAATTTGGATTCATACACAGTATACTCCCCGTGAAGAAGGAATAGAACTAATAGCAAATGCGCTAGGAGTTGATAAAAGTAAGATTTCTGTACCAAAGGCAAGAGATGTTGAACGTCTTTTGGCAACAAAGCAAATTCCTGAAGATTTGGATAAGGATCTAAAAGGATCTCACAAGTCGTTACTTGTTTGCATGGCAGGATACACATCTCTAAATGCCGTTCAAGTCCTCTCTCAAAAAGGAATTGTAACTGAGAGTTTGAGCGGAGGTATAGGTGCACTCTCGCAAGGAAAGGGCAAGCAAATGTCCGAATTGATTAAAATAGCAACTGAATAAAAATATCTTCAAAACCTATGGGAATTGAATTTTATGATATGGTTCAGAGTATCTCATGTGAGCCTTTTTGCCATCAGCTTTGGCATTATCATAAATCTTCTTCCTTGTAGATTCCTCACGGGATCCAAATTGACTCTTGTGAGTAAGAATCGCAGTTATTTTTTTCTCTATTGAGTTTGATATATTTTCGTGATAATTTGGTTCATGTGGAGAAAATAACATTACTGTTGGTACTGAGACAGTATAAAGGCCCTGCCCTAGTTGAAGAGGATAATACAGAGGTAATCTTGCACACGCTCTACCTTCAAGCGTCAGATGACCACAAGTAATATGATCCGGATGCAATTCGTATGCCTTCCAAGGATCAAAGGATACTAGTAGTTGCGGTCTGAACTTTCTAATCTGCTGGGTTAGTATCTCCCTTGCTTTCTTAAAATCCTTGGCCAAATCACGACACTTGAGTCGTGCAAATACTAAATCTTTACAACCTAGAATGGACAAGGATTCAGTCTGCTCTTTCTCTCTAATACGTATTAACTGATTAGATTTCATTTTCAAGTCCATCGTTCCCTTTTCCCCAGATGTGAAAATTAGGCATCTGATTTTCCACTCTGAGGATGCTAGATTAGCTAATAACCCACCAGCATAGAAATCAACATCATCGGGATGAGCACTCACAAACATAGCTGTTTTTTTGTTAAAATTGGTGGATGCGAAATTTATCTTATTATTTTTTGAGACTTGTTTTTTATCGGACATGATTTAGAAGCAAACTTTTGGCATATCTAATCTTAAATGTTCCTATTCGATGAAAATCAATTCGAAATTAGAATCTTTAGATTTTTTTATTTTATTTCTAGTTTATAGCGCATTTATTTATTAAAATCTAGAATAAATCTTTGGAACAATTAATGGTTCTTTCAAATTTTGTAAAATATGTAATAAAAGAAAAAATTGTAGAAGGTAAGAAGAATGTGTGTTCTTACTTTCTGAGTTTGAGTCCCAATTTAGCTGCCAATCCCCATGAAAGCAGCGTGAATCCTATTGGGAATATTCCACTTGATAGGACAGATGGGATATGTTGTACTCCGCCATTGCTGCTGTAAACTGCGAGGGCAATTGGCAGTGCGACTAGACCAAGCACACCGATCTTTAACTTCGATTTGGAGGTGCTTGTTTGGTCTGTTTGTATATGTTGTGCTGTCATTTTTTATCTGCAGCGATATAATACTAGGAAATATTTAGAAAGTACCGAACTCTTCGGGTCACTCTGGTTCATCTATTGAACTTTTTGACAAATTTAGTTCAACTTTTGAACTTTGATATCTATCTTGCTATTTCAAATCTAAATTTCATGGATGATCTTGATAGAGAGATCTTGAATCTCTTGATTGCCAATGGTAGAATCTCTGCAAGAAATATAGTAAAAAGACTAGAAGACAAGGGAATCAAGATATCTGAGCGTGGAGTTGGTAAGAGAATTGCAAAGCTTGAAGAAAAGAAGGTAATATTTGGATATACCGCCATGGTAGACCTTGCAAAGGTCAACATGCCTGTTCCACGCCTTGTAACTGTAAAATTTACTTCTCCAAGAGATTTCCTTCAGAGACTAGAGGAAATGAAAAAGTATCTGACAGAAGCTCCTTTTTGTGATTTTTCGGCACGAACAAATGGAGATATTGATTGGATTGAACTGAAATTTTTTAATAATTCAGAACAGGCAAAGAAAGAAGAGGACCTTTACAGATCTTGGTTTGGTGATATTATCGAGAATTACAAATCATATGATCTTGATATACAAAAATGGGGGTGGCAGATATTTGACGAGGTAGGTTTTGAGAGATTTATTCAACAAATGATGAAAAAGGAAGGAGAAATACAAACAAGCAATCTTAATTTACCTACAAAGAAAAGTAATCGTCTACTAGAATATTCTATGTCTAGCTAGATTTATCTCTGGAAAATAATCATCGCACATGGACTTTGAGTGTTTTAGTCGGAGAAGATATTGAGCTGTAAAATGAATTACCGGCAAATTTTGCAGTAATATGATATGATCCTTGAGATGAAGGAGCATTGAGACCAGCGACTGTATAAGAACCTGTAGACGTCGTGGCTGTACTAGATATGACTATCGGAGAATCAGTGGCAAATGATATTGTCATTGCATTTAGTGGTGTATTTGTTATAGAATCCAATAGTTTACCAGAAACGCTATACGAACCTAAAGCATGTACCCTATCAGGCGATATTGTAAGACTCAACATAGAGACGTGTTTTAGTGTGTTGTATGTTTGCTGGGTAGATGATGAGATATAGGAATTGTCCCCTGCAAAAACTGCATTAACTTGCCATCCATTTGCAACTGAATTTGGAGATTGTCCAGTCACAGAAAATGTTCCGTCAGATTTTGTAATAACTGGATTCAATCCCGATGCACCTGTACCATTAAAAGTTATTTTCCTTCCTGCTATTGCGTTATTTGATTTATCCTTAAGTGAGCCAGTTACAACTATGTTCTTTCCCCAGAACATATCCTTGATGGGATTTAATGTCAGAATGGTAGGTTTTTGAGATGAGGAGCTCACATTCCAATTTGCTACATCAGGATGGATAGTTACACTTGTCTGATTGCTCAAACCAAATGAATCGGTGGCAGCCAATATAATCTCGTAGGTTTGGTTTAGTGATTGCTCAGGTATTAGAGAGCTATTAAAATTCCCACTGCTTATTCCGCAAAGGCCCTCTATTCCAGTTGGATGTGTATGAAACTCATGATGAAAAATAACTGTCCAACACAAATTTGATACAGGTATGAAATTTCCCCTCACATCTTTTGCATATCCAGTAAAGTTGATTAGCTCATTGTGACGATAAAGAAGATTTGCCGGAGGCGAAGTAATTATCGGTGTTGGTGGAATATCTCCAGCAACTATTTTCATGGCCACAGCCGCAGAAGCACTAGCTCCTGTGCTATTTGTATTTGTAACATTGAGGATAACAGTATAAGTTCCATTTGCAAGGTAGTGATGAGTAACGGTAGGCGATGTAGAGGTCTTGCCATCGCCAAATTTCCAAAGATATGATAATGTTGTATTTGCATCTTGGCTAGTCGCTTGACCTATGAATTTTATGGACAAAGGCACGTATCCAAATGTTGTATTAGCAGATGCAGAGATAGTTGGAGGGTGCACTCCTGATGTGTAAATGTACTTGAAGATAGTTCCTGAGTTTGTAAAGCTATTAGGATCTGCTCCTCCCTTGGCATTACCAGTCACTGTCAAAAAGTAGAGGTTTCCATCAGGACCTATTGCAAAATCAACAGCTCGTCCTGCAACTTTATCAAATATTGTTCCATTTCCAATTACTCCATTAAAAGTTGAGTTTAGCTTGATAGCATGTATAAAATTTCTTGCATTGTCTCCAAAAAAGTAGAGTCCTTTGTATGTAGAAGGATATTGGGTTCCTGGAACAACTAGTCCTGCAGTAATTGCGGAATTAAAACAGCCAGTACTTGCACTTACATTATTGACAGTTGTGGGGCATGCTGGTGGATATTGTGGATTTTGGACAGTCCATTCTTGTATCGCTAGACTAACATTGTGATTATAAGAATAAATTGGATTTACATAATTGGAATTACAAAATGAATCAGATGGATAACATGGTCCATCAATTGGTTGAATAGCTTTAGGCCAAGTAAAATCTGCTCCCTTTTTTGCAAAATCTACGTCTTCCCATGTATTCTGCCCAACATCACCCACTATTGGAATACCATTAGGCAAAATATTGAACTTGAACGGATTACGAAATCCGTATGACCATATCTGTGGAAGAAATCCTGACTTGCCTACAAAAGGATTGTCTTTAGGTACAGTCCCATTCAAAAATATCCTTACTAGTTTCCCGTCTAGAATATCTGGATTATGAACAGCAGTCAAATTTCCATTATCTGCCTGACCATTTTCTCCAAATGTGGCAAAGAGATATCCATTATTTGTAACTCTCAATCCTCCGCTTTGATGATAAGTTGCACGTGGTGTATCTGTTTGCAATAATACGACCTCACTATTTGGATCAAGCGAAGTTTGATTTAGAAGGTTAAATTTTGAGACTCTCGATTGCAATGGGTTAGCATTGGTATAAAACAGATAAATTTTGGAACCAGCATTACCGTTATAGTTGGGGTCAACAGCAATTCCCAAGAGCCCTCTCTCACCTTGTTGGTTAATTTTGCCAGTAAGATCTAGCATTTTGTGGTTTTGCAAGTGCCCGCTAGAATCTATTATCCTGACATACCCTTTCTTTTCTGTAACAAGGATTGTTCCATCCGGTGTAAAGGTGAAAGCCACTGGGACATTGAGAGATTGAAGTGGCCCCAAGATATCGATTTTTGAAAAATTTGGCGGAGGTTGAGCGTTTGCAAATCCACCTGAAAAAATCCCTACCAGCAACAAAGACAAAACCAGAATGGAAATTAGTACTAATCTAGTCTTGAAGGACGTAACGT
>CAZIHN010000044.1:0-11266 GCA_964538845.1 uncultured Nitrosopumilaceae archaeon
ATGCATGAACTAATTTTGGGTTTGCATTTCTTCTTTATTCTCTATAACAAATTCGGTTAAGAATTGAAATTATTAGAATTGATAACAAATGGCTGACTGAAAATGCTTTTATTTGATTGGTATGGTGAACAAGTCTTCTTTTGATACCCCTTTCCATAAACCAATCATGCCTTCCGGAGTAACTTGCACTACCTTAGTTATCTTTTGGATCTTGATATGATCAGGATTTGGGGGCATCCATAGCATAGCCATATAATCTCCAACATCTCCAACCTTGTTTGGGTTGGCTGCGACAATCTTTTCTTTTGGAACTCCATTTGAAACTAGTGCATTGGTTGCAAGAGTTTCCAAGTCTCTCCTACCGTGCAAAAAGAGATAAACTGTTTTAGTTTTGTCCATGCTCATTGAAATTGGTTAACATCAATAGCTCTAATGAAGATTTCTCAAAATCAATCTTGGATTATATATCTGATAAAAAGACTCGAATATAGTTGGTCAATATTCTAATTGTGGGTTCTGGTGGTAGAGAACACGCTCTAGGATGGAAACTTGGACAGAGCCCAAAAGTAGATAAGGTTTATTTTGCTCCTGGAAACGGTGGAACTGTAGAAAACATCGAAATCTTATCAGATGACATACCTGGATTGCTAAAATTTGCCAAAGAGAATGCATGTATTACAGTAGTAGGACCTGAAGTACCTTTGTCACTAGGTATAGTTGATGAGTTTACAAAACAAGGTCTCAAAATATTTGGTCCGACAAAAAATGCAGCACAATTAGAGTCAAGTAAAGTTTGGGCAAAAAATTTTATGAAGAGAAACGGAATACCAACGGCAAGGTTTGAAATCTTTGACGATCCGATATCTGCAAAAGAATATGCAAAATCAATAGATTATCAGCTTGTAGTAAAAGCCGATGGACTTGCAGCTGGAAAAGGAGTAATTGTTTGTAATAATGACTTTGAAGCGTGTGAAGCAATTGACAAAATTCTTGTGGAGAAGAGGTTTGGTGAGGCGGGAGACAGGATAATTTTGGAAGAAAGGATAGATGGTGTAGAAGCATCGTACATTGCAATTGCCGATGGAAGTACTGCTTATCCCATGGCTACAAGCCAAGATCACAAGAGAATTTTCAACAATGATGAAGGTCCAAACACTGGAGGCATGGGAGCATATTCTCCAACTCCCATCATAGATGATAATATGGCTTCTGAAATTCAAAAAAATGTAATCGAAAAAACTATAACATCGATGAAAAAAGAGGGTCATACTTTTGCAGGATTCCTTTATGCTGGAATAATGATACAAAATGGTAAACCATATGTTTTGGAATTTAACACCAGGATGGGAGATCCTGAATGCCAACCAATAATGATGAGAATGGATTCAGACCTGTATGACTACATACAATCAAGTATTGATGGAAATCTTTCTTCACTTCCGCTAATCTCCTGGAAAAAGCAAAGCGCAGTTTGTGTAGTTCTTGCTTGTAAAGGTTATCCTGATTCCTTTACTAAGAATGAGGAAATTAAAGGACTTGAAAAACAGGAAATTAGTTCTTATGTATTTCATGCAGGAACAAAAGTAGAAAATGGAAAAATTTTGACTAATTCCGGTAGGGTTCTAGGTGTGACAGGAATTGGGAATAACCTTGAAATTGCAATAAAAAATGCATACTCTAGAATAGAAAAGATAAGTTGGCCATCAAAGTACTTTAGAACCGATATTGGTAAAAAAGGCTTAATTTGGGAAAGATAGAAAGAATATCTACTTTCCTTCATAAATTTCTGATTGTCAAATTGATATTATTTTAATTTAGACCGATAATCTCGTCTTCTGTCACAATAAAGTCCATTCTCATATCGTGGTTTTCATGGGGGAGCGATTTTACCACCTGCTTCGCATAAGACAGTGCTATCTTTGTTGATTTTTTTCCATAAAGATATCTATCATAAAATCCAAATCCGTATCCTAACCTATAACCATCCCGAGAGAGAGCAATTGCAGGAACTAGGACAATGTCAAGATTGTTAATTGGATCGCACCGATCCTTTGGCTCCATGATTGAAAAGTTTCCTAGTTGAATGTCTGATATCTTTAAAATTTTTCTGAATACAATTTCATTTGCTTCAACTCTGGGAAGGGCAAGATTTATTCCATGATTCCATATCTCTTGAAGTACTTCTTCTGTACGAACCTCGCTTCCTATTGAATAGTATGCGCCAATAGATTTTGCATTACGGAATGATTCTAATTTTCTCAAGTTATCTCGAATCCTTGAGCTTGCTATCTTGATAAAGTCAAGTGAGAGAGAGTCACGAGCATTCAAAAATTGCTTTCGAAGCCTTAATTTTTCAGAGGTTTGGGACAAATTTCTTACTAATTGATGCAGCTGTTACAGTGTTTTTTAAAAGCATTGCTATTGTCATAGGCCCAACTCCGCCTGGTACCGGAGTAACATACGATGCTTTTTTGATCATTCTTCCGTAATCAACATCGCCTACAACCTTACCACCTTCTCTTGAGATTCCAACATCTATTACTATTGATCCTTGTTTCACCATATCATCTGTGAGGACAAATTTAGTTCGGTTTCCCACAGCTGTAACCACTATATCTGCAGCTAAACAATGTTCTTTTAGGTTCCTCGTTTTTGAATGACATATTGTAACAGTTGCACCTCTTTCCACCATGAGATTGTAAAGTGGTTTGCCTACAAGAATACTACGGTTAATAATTACCACATTTTTGCTCTCTAGGACTATCTTGTAATAATCAAATAATTCTATAATTCCAGAAGGAGTACAAGGTTTTAAAATAGCTCGTCCTGATGCCAGTAATCCCATGTTATGAGGCGTAAGTCCATCCACATCCTTGAGTGGTGATATTCTTGAAATAATTGAAAATTCTTCTAATTGGCTTGGAAGAGGTAGCTGAACTAGTATTCCATGTATAGTGAAATCCTTGTTAAGTAAATCGATCAGTGAATTCATTTCTTTTTGAGAAAAAGAGGATGGAAGTTTGTGGTCTTTTGTTGTGATTCCAGTGTCAACACATGCTTTTTGCTTATTTCTGACATAGGTAGCAGAAGCAACATCATCTCCAACCAAGATTGTGGCCAAACATGGGGTTATTCCCTGTTTTTGCAATTCTTTTACTGCTGCTCTTACTCTTTCTTTGACAGCATTTGAGACTAGAATTCCATCAATTTTTTGACCAATCAAACAAAGTTGGGTACATTTTTGGATATTTAATCTTTGGATGATTGATTATTACAAACATCTTAATCTCTTTTTCAGGAATGGAATCTAACTACCAATTAGTTAAAATCATTAAGAACCTGCTTGTAAATGAAACCTTGAAAATTGTCTTTGACACAAATAATTTAATAAAAAAAATTGCAAAAAGTAATTCATATTTTCATACCTTTCTAAATCAAGAGAATTTAGCAGCTGGTGTTCTTTACCTGAGGCCCGGAGAGGAAGATACCCAACAACCGCATGAGAGTGATGAAATGTATTATGTGGTAAGAGGAGATGGATACATTAGAATTGGTGGTAAGGACTATCCACTCTCAGAAGGTTTATCATACTTTGTAACTAAAAAGACTTCTCATAAATTTCATGGAAATAAAAAGGAACTAGTTGTATTATATTTTTTTGGGGGACCAGATTTTTAAGAAATGAAAGTTCTACGTCCAAATATCTTAATTCGATCTTTAGCAAAGAGTTCTACCGCCATTGGGTAGATCTTATGTTCATGTTTTAAAATTCTCCTGGCCAGACTTTTTTCAGTATCTTTTTCTTTTACCTTTACAACCGCCTGTAAAATGATAGGTCCTGTGTCTACGCCTTCATCTACAAAATGCACTGTGCAGCCAGAATATTTGGCACCATACTCTATTGCCTGCCTCTGAGAATGCAATCCGGGAAAAGAAGGTAAGATGGCAGGATGAATGTTAATTATTCTTTCCTTGAAGTGTTTGATAAATTCTGGACTCATTATTCTCATGAATCCTGCAAGACAAATCAGCCCATTACTAGGGGTTACTTTGTATTTGTTTAATATGGCGATTAGTTTTTTATCGTACTCCCAATTTGATCCTTTAAGTCCAGTACTTTCCACAACTTCAGTTTTAATTCCAAGTTTTTTGGCAATTTTAATACCTTTTGCATTTTGCTTATTCGAAATGACTATAACTGGATTTATTGGAATTTTATTTCGCTTCACAGCTTTTAAGATGGCTTCCATATTACTTCCTCTTCCAGAAATTAGGATAGCAAGATTTAGCATATGTAGCAAATTAAATGAGCTCTTTATTAATTTCAATTTTTTAGATTGTGTAAGCAATTATACCAATAATGTTGCGCATGGTAAATCTTGCAATTTATATCCAATCTAATTACATCTCCTTTCTGATTGAAATCACATGTAAAAATGACTTCAAACGGTATAGTTGTAAGGCAGGACAACACCACTATCCATCTTGATCCTAAAAGGGGTTCATCTGAAGGAATATGTTTTGTGTCTCATGCCCATATTGATCACCTGCATAACCATCGGGGTGAGGGAATCTTATTAGCTTCAAAACAAACTACTGAGATTGCAAGGTTAAGGGGATTTTTGATTGGAAACTTTAAAGAAGAATACGAAAATTTTTCAATGATTGATGCAGGTCATATCCTCGGAGCAAAAGGGCTTTTGTTTGGAGATGATATATTCTACACTGGAGATATATCGATTCGTGATAGGGGGTTTATGAAAGGTGCAAAAGTACCTAAATGTAAAACATTGATTACAGAATGTACTTTTGGGATGCCTGAATATGTCTTTCCCAAATTAGATGTAACTGTAAAAAAAGTAAATGAAATTATTTCGGAGCTTTATGCAAAAGGTAAACCTGTAATCCTATTAGGTTATGAGCTTGGTAAGGCACAAATTTTATCTTACTTGTTTTCTCATTGGGAACCGTATTATCATGATTCTGTAAAAAAGATAAATGATCTTTATCGTCAGCTTGGGATGCCATTGCAAGATTCTGCTGGTCATTCTGAGGCCGAAGAACTTGGAATGCTTGACAAAAAGCCTTGGCTAATGATCGCACCAAATCTAAGTGAGAGAAGCAGTTTTATCAAACACATGAAAATGAAGTATAATGCGATAACCATTGGATTTAGTGGTTGGGCACAATCATCAAAATTTGGTTTTGCACGCGGGCACGATTACTCTATTGCACTTAGTGATCACTGTGATTATAACGAGATGATTGAACTAGTAAAAAAATGCGATCCTGATAAAATATACACTGTTCATGGTTTTGTAAATGAATTTGCATCAGATCTTGTCAAGATGGGTTATAATGCTCAACCCTTAACCGAACACTCACTTGATGATTATTTTTAAAATTTGCGAAGTTTCCTATTATAAGCAACTCCAAATCTATGTGCTTCGTCTCGGGCATATTGGAGTATTTTGAGTGCTTGGCTACTCTTCGGTATAATTATTGGTTTTTTTATTCTTGGATGGTATATCTCTTCATTTTCTTTTGCAAGAGAAATGCATGGAACATTTATCCCAATAGTACGTAGAGCATCTAGAGCAGAATTTAATTGTCCGCGACCGCCATCGATTAATATTAAATCGGGCATATTGGTTTTGTCAAGTTTTAATTTAAGATATCTGCGTTTAACTATTTCATTTATCATTGCAAAATCATCTTGCTTTTCTACGGTTCGTATTCTAAATTTACGATAACCAGATTTTAATGGTTTACCATCCATAATACAAGACATCGCACCAACAGCATAATCAATTCCATTATTTGAAACGTCGAAGCATTCTATGTTTCTAGGAATGGTTTGAAGTTCTAGATAATGTTGAAGCTCCACTAGTGATGGTTCGGCACCTTTGGAAATCTCAAGAGATATGTTTTTCATAATAAGTTGTATCATTTCTCTCCTTTTTCCAGTGGAAGGTACAATGATATTTACTCCAAAACCCGCAGATCGTGAAAGTACTTCTTCTAACATTTCTTTCCGGTCTAGTTTCTCGCTTACTATTATATAATTTGGAATTTGACTCGATGAATAATATTGAGACAAGAAATTTGCAAATGAATTATCTCCAACTAGATCAAATGAAAATTTGTTTCTGTCTCTTATGACACCATTTAACTTTTTAAAACTCATTATATGTGCAGTTTGATCAATTATAATTATTCCAAAATATTCTTCATTTGATCCACTCGGTGATTCCATTTTTTGTTTTATCTGTAGACCTTTAAGTCTTTGAACAGTTTCGTTTATCTCGCTAGCTCTCTCATACTGGAATTTATCTGAAGCATCCTTTCTTTCATGTTCCAATTTGTTTACAAAATCTCCTAATCTTTTTTTTCCTTTGAGTATGGATTCAAGTTCTAAAATATGTTGTGAATATCGGTTTTTTGCTTCTTGGAATTGACAAGGACCCTCGCAATTGCCTAAGTGATATTCAAGACATGTCTCTTTTGGCAACTTCTTGCATATGCGAATTTTGAATGTTTTGCGAAGGAGGCCAATTGACAACATTTTTGAACTACCATGAGTGAAAGGACCATAAACTGACCCTGAACCTAAGAATTCTCCTGCTCTCGTGCGCCTTGCTACCACGAGTCGAGGAAATTGTTCATTGGTTATTCTAAGATAGGTGTATCTTTGCTGGTCTTTAAGTTCGATATTATATGGTGGTCGATATCGTTTGATCATATTTGATTCAAGCAAATATGCCTCTTCTTCATTATCTGTTAACACGAATTCTATGTCAGATATTTTTTCAACAAGTTTTTGAGTTTTATAATTTTGATTTTGTAAAAAATACGTTCTTACTCTATTTTTAAGATTCTTTGCCTTACCAATATACAAAATCTTATCATCTTTACTCTTCATGATATAGATGCCAGTATTAGTCGGAATGGAAAATTTTGAAATATCCAGAGTCATTTTAGTATTCGTTTTAGATATTGTCCTGTGTAACTTTTTGGATCTAGAGAAATTTGTTCTGGAGTGCCTGTTGCGACAACTGTACCTCCACCATCTCCGCCTTCTGGTCCTAAATCCACAATCCAGTCACAATTCTTGATTACATCCATATTGTGCTCAATAATGATAACCGTGTTCCCTAGGCTGACAAGTCTATTTAACACCTCGATTAACTTCTGAACATCTGCAAAGTGAAGTCCCGTAGTAGGCTCATCCAAGATGTAGATAGTTCTTCCTGTATCGCGTTTTGATAGTTCAGTTGCCAGCTTTACTCGCTGTGCTTCTCCACCCGAAAGAGTAGTAGCTGCTTGACCAATCTTAATGTATCCCAAGCCTACATCTGCTACGGTTTGAAGCTTTCTCTGAATTGAAGGAATGTTTGCAAAGAACTCTAATGCCTCATCAACAGTCATGGAAAGTATGTCAGAAATATTTTTGGCCTTGTATAGAACGGAAAGTGTTTCAGAATTATACCTTTTTCCTTTACATTCATCACAGACAACGTATACATCTGACAAGAATTGCATCTCTATTTTCTTTACTCCGTCACCTTCACATGCAAAACATCTACCATCAGCTACATTAAAAGAGAATTGTCCAGGAGTGTATCCACGCTCCTTTGAAATCTCTGTATTAGCATATAATTCACGAATATGAGTAAATGCGCCAATATATGTAGCAGGATTTGAACGAGGTGTTCTTCCTATTGGGGATTGGTCTATTCCAATTACTTTATCAATCATCTCTAATCCGGATATTGTTCTATGTCTACCTGGACGTTCAACAGAATGATAAAAATAATTTGAAAGTGCCTTGTATAGGATATCATTTACAAGTGTTGACTTTCCCGATCCAGATACACCTGTAACAGCGACCATCATGCCTAGTGGAAACTCAACATCAATATTCTTGAGATTGTTTTCCATTGCTCCTTTTATTGTTAGTTTACCTTTTGATTGACTATGCTTTTTTGTTAATCGGATTGCATTATGGTTTCTTAAGTATCGTCCAGTGATTGATTTCTCATTTTTCATGATATTTTTTGAAGTTCCTTCAAAAACTACGCTTCCACCATGAATCCCAGCACCTGGTCCAAGATCTACTATCCAATCGGAGTTTCTCATTACTTCCTCATCATGTTCTACAACAAGTATGGTATTGCCAAGATCACGAAGCTTGGTTAAAGTCTTGATTAACTTTGAGTTATCACGTTGATGTAATCCTATTGTAGGTTCATCAAGAACATATAGGACACCTGTTAAATTTGATCCTATTTGCGTTGCAAGCCTTATCCGTTGGGCCTCTCCTCCTGAGAGAGTGGAACTAACTCGATTAAGTGTTAGATAGTTTAAGCCTACATTCTTGAGAAACTCTAGTCGTGAGAGAATTTCTTTAAGTACTGCCCTTGCAATGTATTTTTCAGTCTCGCTCAGCTGAAGGTTTCTGAAGAATTCATAACACGAATCGATCGAAAGGTCACAGACATCCATGATTGACATAGAATTTATCAAAACAGACAATGCTTCGTCCTTGAGTCTTCTACCCTTGCACAAGTTACAAGGAGTTTCTCGCATAAATTTACTCAGTTCTTCTCTTTTTGCTTCAGAATCCGTCTCGATAAAGTTTTTCTGGAGGTTAGGTATTACCCCTGTAAAGGTATTAGAATACTGCCATCTTGAATCACTTGATTGGGATTCGTAGGAAAATCGTACTGTTTCGTTACTTCCATGCAAAATTACTTGAAGCTGTTTTTGTGTCATCTTGTTCATAGGTGTCATAAGATCAAATCCATATTTTTTTCCAACATCTCTGAGAGTTTGTCGTCTAAATGATGAGAATCTGCCTGACCAGGGAATTATGGCCCCATCTAGAATGGACTTTGTCTTATCAGGTATTAGCAAATCAGGATCGAATTCCATTTTAACTCCAAGGCCATGGCAGGTTTTGCAAGCACCAAATGGTGAATTAAATGAAAATGTTCTAGGTTCTAATTCACCTATTGTTATGCCACAAAATGGACATGCATTATTTTGTGAAAATATTCTCTCTTCTGTGTCATACACCATAACAGTTCCCTTGCCAGCCTTGAGACCAGTTTGAACTGATTCATAGAGCCTACTTTTCTCCTCCCATGAAGCTCTTAATCTATCTACAACTATCTCAATATCGTGCCATTTTTGTTTGTCAAGAGTTGGAGTTTCTCCGTTTAATTCCATTATTTGACCATCCACTCTTACTCTTGAATACCCAGATTTCTTTACGTCGTCAAACAATTTTTCATATGTGCCTTTTTTTCTTCTTATAAGAGGTGCAAGAATTATGATTTTTTTCTCATTGGATTCTTTCAAAATGGATTCACAAATGGATTCGATTGATTGATTTGATATTTTACGGGAGCAATGTGGACAATGTGGTGTACCAATTCTAGCATAAAGTAATCTTAAATAATCATAAATTTCTGTTATTGTTCCAACTGTAGACCTTGGGTTTTTACTTGTAGTCTTTTGCTGTATGGATATTGCAGGAGAGAGACCTTCGATTGAATCCACGTCAGGCTTGTCCATCATCTCAAGGAACTGTCTTGCATAGGCTGAAAGTGATTCGACATATCTTCTCTGGCCCTCGGCATATATCGTGTCAAAGGCAAGTGTCGATTTTCCTGACCCTGAAAGGCCAGTAATTACAACGAGTTTATTCTTTGGAATGTCTAAATTGATATTTTTTAAGTTGTGCTCTCTTGCACCTTTGATAATTAAAATGTCTTTCATTTTGCCAATTCTTTTTGAATTTTTATAAGCTTCTCACGATATTCTATAGCTTGTTCAAAGTCCAGATCTTCTGCATATTTTTTCATTTTTGCTTCTATTTCAATGGAGTATATTTGTAGGTCATGTCTTGACATATGTTTGATCTCTTCTAATTGTATTGTTTGTTGGGGAATTGCTTTAATGATGCTTGTGGGGATTATTTCCATCTTATGATTATAATCTAGTTGTTTTGTCCTCCTTCGGTCTGTTTCGGATATTGCAAGTTTCATTGATTGTGTTAAAGAGTCAGCATACATTATTACTGAACCATCAAGGTTTCTTGCAGCCCTCCCAAAGGTTTGGATAAGACTAGTATTATTTCGAAGAAATCCTTCTTTATCTGCATCTAAAATAACCACGAGAGAAACCTCTGGAATGTCAAGACCTTCTCTTAGAAGATTTATTCCAACCAGGACATCAAATTCACCTATCCTTAGTTGTCTAATTATCTCTGTTCTCTGCAGATTCTCTATCTCTGAATGGAGATACCTTACTTTAATTTGGACTTTTGATAGATATTCTGCTAAGTCCTCTGCCATTCGTTTTGTCAAAGTAGTAATCAAAACACGCTGATTTTTCTCCACGCATTTTTTTATCTCATAAACTAGATCATCCATCTGATGGTCAGTTTTTCTTACTTCTACTAAGGGGTCTACCAATCCAGTGGGTCGAATTAATTGTTCTATTATCTCAATGCTTTTTTTGCGTTCGTATTCTCCAGGTGTTGCGGAGACAAAAATTGTATTTTTGATGTATTTTTCAAACTCTTGAAATTTGAGAGGTCTATTATCGAAGGCACTTGGAAGTCTAAATCCATAATCAATAAGAGACTTTTTTCTAGTGTGGTCCCCGTTATACATTCCGTGAAGTTGAGGCAATGTTACATGGGATTCATCTATTACAAGAAGAAAATCATCTCCAAAAAAATCAAGAAGTCAAAATGGAGGTTCTCCTGTCCTTCTTTCGTCAAAGTGTCTAGAATAATTTTCAATCCCAGAACAGTATCCGAGTTCTTCTATCATCTCCAAATCATATTTTGTTCTCATCTCAAGTCGTTGCCTTTCAAGCTCTGGTAACTCAGGCAGTCGTGTGTTAAGCTCCTTTTTAATAGATTCGATGGCTGACCTTCTTATGTCTGCAGCTACAAGATAATGTTTTGCTGGATAAATTTTAATTTTTGAAACTTGTTTTTTCTCTTTTAGTGTAACAGGTTCGCATATGGTGATTTTTTCTACTTCATCTCCAAACATTGAGACTCTGACAATAGATTCCGAATATGCTGGTATGATGTCAATTGTGTCACCTTTTATTCTGAATCTTCCTGCGAGAAGCTCAACATCATTTCTATCATATCTTGCATTGATAAGTTTTTTAATTAATTTTCCACTACCAATTTTAGCTCCCTTTTCAATTTTTATTAAAATTTCTTTTCATTTTATTTTTT
>CAZIHN010000045.1:0-10915 GCA_964538845.1 uncultured Nitrosopumilaceae archaeon
AACAGATTATTCCGTAATTGTAATTTGTTTTTCTCCCATTTCTACTAAAGATTTCATCAAGTCTCAATTATCAAAAATAAACGGCATTGGAGAAAAAATGGTTACAAAATTACTAAAATCAAGAGACCAGATGCAGTTTTTAGACATGTCACTTCAATTCGCGGAATATGTTGGTGTAATTACTCCACAGATGCAACAAGTTATTGACGATCTTGGTGAAGCTGGATTTAAGAGTGGAGTTGCTATGTTTGGAGAGACCGTATTTACTCTAGTCACAAAAGCAAGAGAAGAAGAAGTGATAAAGATTCTTGCAAAATATAATGGTCTAGTAATCAAGACAGAGATTGATAAAAGTGGAGCTAGAGTTTCCTAGTGTTAATTCCAAAAGCACATCCCAGGGCAGAATCCTTACGAATTAGAGAGAAGCTAGTCCAAGGTTATAGAGAAGGTCTAGTTGTAGAGGAAGGTCTCCTTGCTCATGGAAGAGGCGAGATGTTTGATTACATCATAGGAGAAAAGACTACGAGGAATTCACAAAATGCGATAAAGGCTGCCGCTCGAGAACTACTCACCGCCAAGTTTCCTGTAATATCCGTGAACGGTAACTTTGCTGCACTTTGTGCAAAAGAGATAGTCCAATTATCCAAAGTTACTGGTGCTGAAATTGAGGTGAACCTGTTTTATTCAAGTAACAAAAGAAAGAAAGTGATTGCAAGAACCCTTAGGAATTATGGGGCAAACAAAATATTAGGAATAAATCCCAAACAATCAACTAAAATTTCAAGATTAGACAGCGCTAGGAGAATAGTTGACAGACATGGAATTTTTTCTGCGGATGTTGTGCTTGTTCCATTGGAAGATGGAGATAGAACCGTTGCACTAAAAAAAATTGGAAAAAGAGTTATAACATTTGATCTCAATCCACTATCGCGTACCTCAAAAACTGCCGATATAACAATTGTTGATAATGTAACTCGTGGAATGCAAATCTTGGTTAGTGTATGCAAGCAAATGTCAGGGAAAAAGTTTCAGAAGAAAATTCAATTTAACAACAAGAAGAACCTAGGAGAGGCAGCTAGTAATATAAAAAATAATTTGGGAAGATTAGCTCATGTCTAAATCAGTTAGAGATATTTTATCTATGAAGAATTTCAAAAAGATTACTGTAATAACATCATACGATTATACTATGGCTCAGCTCTGTGACAAGGCTGGTGTTGATATTTTACTTGTAGGTGACAGTGCAGGCATGGTAATGTTGGGATATGATGATACTATACCGGTGACAATGGAGGAGATGTGTCTTTTTACCGAGGCTGTTTCAAGGGGTAGTCAGAATGCACTTGTTGTTGCCGACATGCCGTTTATGTCATACCAATCAAGCAAATCTCAGGCAATAGAGAATGCTGGAAGACTAGTCAAAGCTGGAGCCAATGCGGTGAAATTGGAAGGAGGGATTGAAATAAAAGATAAGGTTCAAGCAATTGTTGAGATTGGCATTCCTGTGATGGGTCACATTGGATTTCAACCTCAGACAACTACATTGCAAGAAGGTTACAAAGTACAGGCAAAGACAGCAGATGCGGCAATTAGATTGATAGAGGCTGCCAAATCACTTGAACAAGTTGGAGCATTTAGTATTGTACTTGAGATGGTAACAAAAGAGGTCTCAAAGATAATCTCGAATTCTGTAAGCATCCCAACAATTGGTATTGGTGCAGGACCAGACTGTGATGGTCAGGTTCTTGTAGTACATGATGTTCTGGGTATGTATGAGAAATTAAAACCAAGGTTTGCAAAAAGGTACCTAGAGTTATCTACGGAAATAGTAAAGGCAGTTGAATCTTATAAAAATGACATAATATCACGCAAATTTCCTTCTAGTGAACACTCTTTTTCTATGGAAAAAATTGAACTTGGAAGGTTGAAAAAGAAGATTGGCTAGGAAACATCCTTCGCTCGATATTGTAGGTTCTTATGGTACAGAACTAGTTGGAAAAAAAATTGTCTTATGCGTTTCTGGAAGTGTTGCTGCTTACAAGGCGATTGAACTTGCTAGACTTTTGATGCGACACAGTGCAGATGTAACATGCGTTGCAAGCAAAGCTGCTACTGACTTGATAAAGCCAAGTTACTTTAAATGGGCTACTGGAAATGAGGTAATAACAAAACTAACAGGGAACTTGGAACACATTAAAGTTGCAGACTATGGCAAATCAGATCTGATTGTAGTTTACCCATGTACTGCCAATACTTTGGGCAAGTTGGCAAATGGAATTGATGATACACCTATCTCTACAGTTTTAAGTGTAGGTCTGGGCTCAAAAATTCCCATAGCAATCGGGCTTGCGATGCATCAAGCAATGTATGAAAATCCTGCAATAAAGAAAAATATTGAATTTTTGGAAAAAAATATTGATTTTATTTCTCCCAAATTTAGTGAGGGAAAAGCTAAAGCTTCTGAGCCCGAGGAGATTCTTGATTTAATCTTAAACAAATTTGGTTCATCTCATATTTTAAAAGGAAAAAAAGTGATAATCACTGCGGGTCCAACGATTGAATATATTGACCCCGTACGAGTGATTACTAATCAAAGTACAGGTAAGACTGGCATCTTACTCGCGTCTGAGTTTATTACAGCTGGGTCAGAGGTTACACTAATTTATGGTCCTGGTACAGAGCCTCCTCCTCTTGGAGCTAAGGTGATAAGTGTTGAGACAAGCAAAGAGATGAGAGATGCTCTTTGGAAAGAGTTGAGGAAAAAATTTGATATTGTAATCCTAGCAGCTGCAGCTTCTGATTATACTTTAAAGCAACCATACGCGTCCAAGATTAAAAGCAACCTAAAAGATCTAGATTTGAAATTAAGACGAATTCCGAAAATAATAGATGATGTAAAAAAAATTCAAGTTGATGTATTCCTTGTAGGATTCAAGGCAGAAGCTAGCGTATCGAGAAAAAATCTAATCGAATCTGCAAAGAGAAAGATGAGAGAGTCCAATGCTGATATGATAATTGCAAACGATATCGGGTTGAATAGATACAAGTCTAATCGTGATAAAAATAACGTAATTGTTATCGATTCTAATAGAATAGTCGAGTCTGGATGGAAAGACAAGGCTGTAATTGCCAGATTCATCAAGAAAGAAATTGAAAAGAAAATCGATTCTAAAGCGAATTAGTTTGATATTCTAATAAAAAACAAGAGAAGAAGGTCCGCATACTATTGTCGTAGTAGCGCGAATCTCCGGGATTTTACGTATCTTGGATTCTATGATATCCCGTAGAGACTCGATGGTTGGTAATTCGATCTTTGCCAAGATATCGTATGAACCAACAGTACCTAAAACCTCTTTTATCCCCTCAATAGACTTTAATTCATCAATAATGATGCCCTCAGAACCACTCTGACATGTAATCATTATGTAGGCGGTGCTTGAGAAATCAAGTCTAAGTTTTTCAAGAGTTTGGCTCATAAGTTAGAATAGGCATAATGAGATATTACTTTAATTCAAGGCAAAAGCTTAATTTTCAAAAATTAGCTTATATTTCATAAATTGAGCTTTTACTCGAGGGAAGTTATATCAAATATATGTACTAACTCGGATTTTTCATAATCTGATTTTCGTCTTTGTTATCAAAATCATGTTGCTTTTGTGCTTTAAGATCATTTGATTTTTTTGCCTCCTTAATTATCCTGATCATTGTGTCTCGTTGAATATTAGGAACTTTTTCACTCATTTCAAAAAATTTTTCACTAGAGCGCATGAACTCAATCAAACTCTTGTTATAAAATTTCATGTAGCTTGCTGCATATTCGACAATTTGTGAATATGTCAGATCCATGTTTTTTATTGCTTGTATCCATGTCAGTGTAATTATTTTTGATTGAGATATCATAAAATCATCGCTATAAAAAGTTGGCATATATTCTGTAAATCTTTTCTGTACATCAATAAAATTCTGGATAATGTCAAGCATTCCACTTAGATATTGACTTCTAAAAACCGATGATGTGTTTGAAAAATGTCTTGAAAAAGAATCTAATTCTAAAATCCTTTTTCCATAATTTACCTTGAGTTCTTCCAAATACTTACCCGTATGAACATCTTTTTTGACCATTACATAACATCTTTAAAAAATTAAAGTAGATCATAATACATAAAAGTTTTGTAGAATTTATTAGAAAACTAATTTAAAATTCATTTCCTCTCTAGGTTACTATTAACATCTATGGACTTACTTTGACACAAGTAGGTTACCGGTCAACAATATATGGCAGTCTGAAAGCTCGTAATTTTGAAATTAATTCTTTTGGATCATTATCGCTATACCATTTTTTACATATTTCACAGATACCACCAAATTCATCAACACCTCGACTTACTCTTAGGAGCAAGGTATCAAATTCATGCTCAAATTCAACTTTAATTTTGTTTGCTTCCCTAGTTTTCTCTTTCCAAACGGATTCTGGCATAAGAGTAGTTTTAATTTCATGGTTTAAGGTAATGTAATTTTTAAAGAGCAAATAGAGTTGTTCATAGCCAGTGAATAAATGACACAAGAATGATTTATCATCAGGAAAATTTTGAAAGGTTTGCTCAAGATCATTTTGAATGACTGAACCTTTCTTGATATGTTCATTAAATTGCAATATTAGATTATTACAATGCTCTTTGATTTTTTGTTCAAAATTCGGTTTCTTTTTGAAGGAATCAAGAAATGGCATTATTGAAGACTAGTTGATATATTCATTGTATTCCGTAAAAAGATGATCATAGATCCATAGTTACCATGTTTTTTTGAAGGTTGCCACTATTGTTTCGTATGAAGACAAAAATTGTTCAAATGTATCGTTATCACAATTAGAAAAACTGATTATTGGAACAAACTCACCGGTATTGATAACAAAATCTTCATACTTGCATGTGACTGATCCAATTGACTGACTATATTGAATTTTATTTGCTTCCTTATTTCCTATCATTACTTTATCTTCTGATTGAATGTTAATAGGATAACCAGGAGCTCCTGCTCCATGCAAGTATTTGCTAACAACGTTGTGGAATGAATCGTTATTGTTATGATTTTCTTTAATTAGAATTAATGCATTTGGAGAATTTTGGTTATCTGTGAAGTTTACTATTGACGTTTCATTCCAATACGGAAGATACTCGGAAGAGATCCAATTACTTGGATATTTAATAGAAAATCCAAATTTACTGCTTGTATAAGTTGTGAAATTGGTTGAATTTTGAATTATTATGCTAGAAGATTTTGCATTAATGGTTCCATTTATTCTTGAGTCATTACAAACTGATGGAACATGAAAAAGTGGACATTTGGATTGTAAGGAGCCAATTAACATTTTACAATTGCTCAAGGCAAGTCCAGTTGCACTTGAACATTCATTGAGAACTTTATCAAATTGTGAGATAAACATTCTTTGTGAATTGTCTACTCCCAGTAATGATAGATTGGATGCATTTGAGGAAATAGGCAGTAAAATTACTATTATAGATACACAGATTGCTATTGCTATTCCGATAACTATTTTTTTCGTTGACAATCTACTTTAACATTCATGTATGGTTTTTAACGATTTCTAGACTATCATTCTATTGTAATATAAGAAATAATATTTTGTCAAAATACAAATTCATTTTTTTTCGATACACTAAACTTTGGATATTACTAGATTTAGTTTAACCGAATGAGTGATAGTACCACTAACTCCTTTGACAGTTAATGTATAGTTACCTGGCACTGCCGATCCCCAGGGAGTAAGTGAGAGTGTTGAGGTTATTGTACCATTAGCAGAGGGTTTTACGGGGTTGAGTGAGAAACCTTGAGAGACTCCAGCTGGCTTGCCTACAAGAGATAATGTTACTTGCGAATTAAATCCTTTAAGTGAAGTAATCGTAATTGTAGTTTTTCCAGGATGAGCTTTAACTGTTAAGATAGAGGATGAGTTTATTGATATTTTGAAGTTAGGCAATGCCTTGAAAGCAGAAAGAGCATCAACTCTTCCATGTCCATAAATGTTATTTGGCACTGAACCCGTTGGACATGATGGATTTGTATTTTGCGTACAGGCAGTACTAAAGATGATGTTTTTTACTTGCGCGGGTGTTAGATTTGGATCTGTCCTTAACATTAAGGCAATTGTTCCTGTTACCTGAGGAGTAGCCATCGATGTTCCACTTAATGTTGTGTAACCAGCAGGATCACAGAGTGGACAACTTCCAGTTGGAACAGTAGAAAATATGTTTACTCCTGGTGCAACAATTCCATGGTCTGCTAATGGACCTCCCATACTTGAAAAGGGAGCAATGGTATTAGTGTTATCATCAGCACCTACAGTTATAGTACTGCTTATGCATCCTGGTGCTCCTACACCTGCATTTCCTGAATTCCCTGCAGCAGCAACAACAGTTATTCCAGAATTAACTGCAGTATTTACGGCACTAGTTAGTGTGGGAAAAGAGTTGTTACAATTAGCACTGTTTGTTACAACTGGATTGGTACCAAGACTCATACTAATTACTTTGGCTTTATTTGCAACTGCCCAATCAATCCCAGAAATTATTTCTGAAATATTTCCATTTCCAGACGAATCTAGAACTTTATCTATGTAAAATGATGCTGCTGGAGAAACACCTTTGGCGGTTGGATTTATACCCACTGCTCCAATTATACCTGCAACATGTGTTCCATGACCATTGTCATCTAGGCAAGTATTGTTGCCTGTAAGCTCATTATGACACATGAATATTCTACCTGAAAACTCTGGACGATTTTTGTCTATACCAGTATCCAAGATGGCAACAGGAACTGCTTGACCTGTATTGCCTGAAGCCCAGACCTTATCTGCTCTAATTTGTACATCGGAAGAAGAATCTAGGGCTTTTACCGCAACGTCTGGATCAATGGCTGCAACTTCTGGATCGTTTCTGAGTTTTTCTATCGCATTTCGTGAAAGCTTTCCTGTAAAGCCATTTAAGATCTTAAAAGTCTTAATTACGTCTCCACCATTTGCTGTTATCATAAATTGATGTTTAAGAGTATCATGGTTTTTGAATATCACAATAACAGGAATTTTTTCCTCTGTTTGACCAAAAACAGCAAACGTTGTTGATGAAGTAATAATAATAGCGATCAAGAAGATAATACCGAGGTATCTAGTCTTCAACAAGTTCTTGAGCTCAAATTTGTATTTAGCCTTTTGGTGAGAAATGTGTGTATTGTCTGATGACATGCTCTTTTGATAATATTATAAATCAAGAATAAAAACACACGGATCATTTCCAAATTTGGAAATGAAGATTTTGTGCTTGAATTTATAATATAAAAATAATTATTGGAAAATTCAGATAATAATTAATTCCTTTGTAAACTTGTGCATAACCTCTGCTTTCTTTCCAACAATTATCGAGTCCTCAATTCTAACACCAAATTTTTTTGGGATGTAAATTCCTGGCTCTACAGTTACTGCCATATTTTTTAACAACATGGCTTTGCTGGAAGGACCAAGGTTTGGCAATTCATGAACCTCCAAACCTATCCCGTGACCTGTTGAATGGATAAAATATTTTCCATGTCCTTTCTTTTCAATTATTTCTCGACAAGAATTATCAATTGATTTACAGGAAACATTTGGTTTAATCGATTCTAGTCCTGCTTCTTGTGATTTTTTTACGATTTCATAAATTTTTCTTGCTTCATTTGATACTTTACCAAGACCGAAAGTACGTGTGGCATCGGAGACATATCCTTTGTATCGCAAAGTAAGATCAACAACAATCATATCACCACTTTTGAATCGCCGGTCAGTCACCTGTGCATGTGGTAATGCGCTATTTGGTCCTCCTGCAATAATTAATGGATTCAATGTTGACTTGTAACCTGTGGCAAACATTCCACGTTCTAGAGCAAACGCCATCAATATTGTCTGTAACTCTGCTTCTGATTTTCCTATCTTGATTTTGTCTACACAAAGTTCAAACATCTCATCAAGTATCAGAGATGCCTTTTTGAGCATAGAAATTTCATTTGAATCCTTTACTTCTCTTGCACGGTAAAAGGGTTCAGTTGAAGAGAGTACCTTGGGCAATGATCTCCTTAAATTAGAAATTGTATCGAATTTGTCATTATCTGTGCATATTTTTTTGTCTCGAACCTGCTTGATGAGGCTCCCAAGCGAATCCTTTCCACGTTCAGACTTTACTATCTCACAGCCTGAAGACTCTTTCCTTGCTCTATCCATCTCTAATTCAGGCGATATTATTGTACAACCATTTTTATCAAGTACACCAATTGCCTCACCCCAAAATCCAGTCATGTAAAAAAGATTCTCTGGTTCAAAGGCAACTAGGGTTTCGCAGCCCATAGCATTACTATATTTTAATAGATTTTTTTGCCGTTGATTCAATGCGAAAATTCTAGTTTTTTACTATTTTATACTTGTTGGAAGGTTTAGATATACGGAAACGATCCTCGGCATTTATGGAAGAGAAAAAGAAAGTTGTGGCTTTGCTTTCGGGAGGATTAGACAGTAGACTAGCAGTAAAAATGATGCAGAATCAAGGATTTGATGTTACTGCTGTTGCTATCAAGACTCCGTTTTGTGATTTTGATTGTGGAAGAGGTTGCGGATTTGAAATAAGAGAGACCGCAGATATGCTTGGTGTAGATCTTAAAACAGTTTACCTAGGTGATGACTACATCGAGATGCTAAAACATCCAAAGTATGGTTTTGGATCTGGAATGAATCCTTGTATTGATTGTAGAGCAATGATGTTCAAGGCTGGAAAAAAAGTAATGGAAGACATTGGTGCAGAATTTATTATATCAGGAGAAGTTTTGGGACAAAGACCAATGAGCCAACATGGTCCTGCACTAAGAACAATAGAAAAAGAATCTGGGCTAGAAGGTAAGATAGTCCGTCCACTTTCTGCAGCGCTCTTGCCTCCAACAGAACCAGAGATGACTGGCATAATAAAACGAGAAAATCTTGGAATGATTAAGGGTAGATCAAGAAAAGAACAGCTTAAAATGGCAGCGGATTTTGGTTTTGACGATCCACCAAATGCAGGAGGTGGTTGCTTATTAACTGATCCTCATTTTGCTATTAGAGCAAAGGATCTATTTCAGTATGTAGAAACACCAACAACAAATGATATCGATCTTTTAAAAATAGGACGACATTTTAGATTTGATAAGAAAACAAAATTAATAGTTGGAAGGAACAACGATGAAAATGAACTTATCAAATCACTTGCATTGTCAGATGACGTAATTTTTGAAGCAAAAGATCATGTAGGTCCTATTTCGATTTTGCGCGGTAAGAATTCTGAGGATTATCTGAAATTATCTGCTAATATTACCTTGCGATATTCTGACGCGCCAAAAGATACTCCTTGTGTTGTGGTGATTCAAGCCAATAACAAGTCAGAAATCACTGCAATTTCAGTAGACGAATCAGAATACCTAAAGTTTAGAATTTAGCCATGCAAGCTAGTCTGTGAATTGCTTTTGACACGAAAGACTTTTTGAGGGAGTTGATCGATTACAAGGTATGCAGACTAATAAGGTCCCCACATACCTTAAGGCAATAACACTACGAGATTATAGTGATATCCATAGTGTAAAGGAAGATATCAAAAAAGGTATGATTCTAGTTCTAAGGGTGACACCTCTTGCACAAAAAAATGTGGATGAATTAAGAAAAGCAGTTGAAGAGATTTACAATATCGCAAGAAATTCTGATGCAGACATTGCAAGACTTGGAGAGGAGAGAATTATTGTTACTCCATCTGGTGTAAAAATCTGGCGTGCAGAGTACGAATTAAAGTAATCTGATTCCTTCTTGTACCTGCGGACAACTTGTAGCAACTCGAAACATTCGGTGAATTGAGCTTGCAAGATTTTCACACTTTCTTCTTTCACCATGGTTTACAATTACACGTCTAAGCTTTGGTCGGAGTCGGTGAACATATGACATTAGCTGGTTGTAATCACTATGGCCGCTAAATCCATCGAGTTTCTCAGTTGAACAATTGATGTTTATCACTTCGATTTTTCCTTCCTTACCCATAACAGAAACTTGTCTTGATCCATCAAGGACTCTTCTTCCCAATGTACCATTAACTTGGTATGAAACAAAGAGGATCTTATTTTTCTGAATCGGTGCAATATTTTTAAAGTATTCAAGTACTGGTCCACCTTCTAGCATACCTGATGTTGCCAGAATTATGCATGGACCATCACGGAGTGGTTCTTCTCTTGCATCGGCATGTTCAATATTTGTAAAATATTCCGAATCAAATGGATTATCATCTGTTTCCAGGATCTTTTGTCTGAGTTCTCGTGTTAGATATTCTGGATATGCCTCATGAATTGCAGTAGCTTCTGAGATCATCCCCTCTGTAAAGACTGGAGCCTCAATTAGCTGGCCCTGCTTCATATATTGATCGATTACCATCATGAGTTCTTGAGCACGACCAACAGCTGGAATTGGAATGAGAACTTTACCTCCATTTCGTAGGGTTTCATTTACCGATTTTGTAAAGGCGGCTTCAACTTCTTCCCTTGTAGACTGGATGTCTTCTTTAGCACCATATGTACTCTCTATTAGGAGAGTTTCGACCCTAGGGAAGTTCCATGAGGCGCTCTCAAAAAGCATTGATTTGCCATACTTTAGATCGCCTGTATAGACAAAGTTATGATTTCCATTTCCAATGTGAAAATGGCAGCTAGCAGAGCCCAGGATGTGCCCTGCATTTGAAAATACCAGTTTAATGTCGGGAGAAATGTCTGTAACAGTACCATATGATAAAGGAATTGTCTGTTTCATTACTTGTTTGACATCTCGTTCGGAGTAAAGAGGAACCTTGCCTTGTGCTGCTGCTACTTT
>CAZIHN010000046.1:0-7719 GCA_964538845.1 uncultured Nitrosopumilaceae archaeon
GAGAATATTTGTAGTCTCATCCAATGTTAGTTGATCAAATCTCCTATTTTCAGCCCGACCATTTGGTTTTATTATTAGTACATCCAAACTTGGAGTCAATATGCAACGTGCATCCTCTGGTAGATTTAGAAATTTAGGATTGATATCGACAGAAAAAGACAGAAAGGTTGTGATTATTTTCAAAGAATTGTAGAGATCATCTACAACGTTTATTCGTTCTTTATCTAATTCATATACATGTACTGCCTCATCAACAAGATTCTCCATAGCCTTGACAGCAGATGCTAGTGTCTGATCAATTACCTTTTCTTGGGAGGTCAACGCTAAAAACTAGTGTATTTGTATAAATAAGATATGTATGTCCCATTGAAATACATTCAACTCAAAATTCTGAATATAGCGATTTTTAAATTTTAAATAATATACTATGCTGTCTCTACCGTCAATATCTTGGAAATAACATCTTCACCATTTCCAAAATCCTACCTCTGGTTACGCCGTCATTTAGTCGAATACCGCATGCAGGATGCCTAATTCAAACCCAATGCAGAGATATTTTAGGCATGCCTATCTTAAAAATGTGCCATTAATATGACCAAAACCCTCTCATCCGACCAAAATTGAATGCCACCTGAACGATTTTGATGTTCATCTGACTGAAATTGAATATCATCTGCCAATTTTGCATTTGCCTGATTGAAATTCAACTTATTTGATCATTGTCTACTTCTATTTGGAAGATTAAGAAGAATTTGTATTCCTTGAATCATAGGTTTTAGCATTTCCTTAAATCATGGGTATGAATTTCTAAAGTTTAGGAGGTTGCCACGCTTGGCTCTTGGACCATTTCCTCAAGGGAGCTCTCAAGAGAAGGCTTACCTTCTTCAGTTTTAATTTCTTCCATTAAGTTTGAAGTATCCACGTTCGTTTTTTCTACATTTTGTTCCATTTCAACAACTTTGTCGTTTTTCTCACCTTGTTTCGCCGATATTTGCGCTAATTTGTAAGCAGGACAAGGAATACCCATACTCTTTGATAGCATGAAAATTAGAGGAAATATTTCTTGGTATGTCAAGTTTACTACTAATGGTATATTTCTTTCATCACGTTCTAGCTGCTTTGCTATTTCAGTTTCATTGCCATTAACACTAACAAATCCTTCTACCACTATCTTGGTATTGGTTGGATTAGATAGGAGAGCAAATTTGTATTTTAACTTTAAATTCGAGTCTTGGCCCTCTACCTCTTCTAGTGCAACATCAATGTCATATTTTATAAAATCATCATTAGAATTCTTCAGTTTATTAACTATTAAGGAACTAATTTCTATCTTTGGATTCATTACTCTTCGTATGATATCGCCTGAGAGTTAAGCACCTGTCTGTAGTTTAATAATACATGTCAGACATTTAACTACTGAACAGAATACACACACTGTGACCGCTTTAAATGAGGGTGGCCAAAAGAACAAGGAAACCAGAGCTACCAAGGTAGTAAACTCCAATTTCAATCTGAACGTAAAAATCTCCACTGTGAAGAGAAATACTCATGTTCTATCAAAGAATTACGATATCAAAAAATATCTTGATTCTACAAAATTTAACTTTGCCCCTGAACTCAGTGAGCTAATCCCAAAAGATACTCCTCCATACCTTGATAATGGAGAAAAATATGTAGAAAGAATAGCAAGGGCATTAGCATTTTTTAAACAATGCGCCCTGATTGGACCCAGTGGGACAGGAAAAACTCACATTGTCTATCTTGTGGCGGAACTTGCAGGTTTACCCATGTGGGAAATTAATTGCGGTCTACAAACATCAGTCTTTGATTTATTTGGGAGATATGTTGGTTTGGGCAAAGATAATTGGATTGATGGTCTTATTACTTCATGGTCTAGACATGGCGGAATTTTATATCTCGACGAGGCAAATATGATGAAACAAGATATTGCGACAAGACTAAACCCAATTTTGGATCAGAGGGGACATATGGTTTTGACGGAAAAAGATAATGAAATTATCCAAAGACATGAGGATGCATATTTGATAATTAGTATGAATCCGGTATCTTCGGAATTTGCAGGAACCAAGCAAATAAACGCTGCAATGAGGAGAAGGATGAGTGTATGGTTAAACTTTGATTACATGAGCGTAGGAACCAAGATTGATGAAAAGGAAATTGATCTGGTAGAAAAAAAGGGCGGAGTAGGTAGAAAAGACGCTGAATGGATAATACGAATTGGTGCAGAATTAAGACGACAATATAAGACAGGGGAGTTACCATACGGACCATCTGTAGGTGACTTGTTAAATTGGGCAAAGATAGTTTCAGATGGAACTCCAATTAAAATAGCAGCTGATGAAACCATAGTGACACTAACTAGTGATGACTTGGAGGTTCAAGAATCGGTCAGAAAAATTATTAATAAAATTGTAGACAATGTATGAATCAAATAAATAACAAGAATTTTTATGAAACCGTTTATGATATTTTTTACAAATTTTCCCAAACAAAACCAGAACAGGTAGGTTTAGTATTTTCAAAAAAATGCGTGTATCCTTTAATGGAATTGAATCCTAAAGTACAATTTACAATCCCATTACCAATAAGAATAGAGGGAAATTATGTTTTTGAGGGCATGCTATATGAAAATACTGATGAAGGAAGAAAGTCCCTCTGGAACTCTTTTCTTGTTACCATATATCATCTAGCAGGACATGCGGCCATTTCAGATTACTCTGTTTACGAATTTTGGAAAAAGAACAAGACCCCTGACATGAGTTGGCAGGTTATAGATTTTATCGAAGACATAAAAGTTGAAACTTTTCTATCTCAAAAAGATACAGACATTTGGAATAATATTGTGAATTTTGAGTCCAAATTCGAAAATTTTGTAAACAAACAAAGTGAAGAAGAAAATCCAGGAGATATTTATAATGATCAACAAACCGTGGAAAATCGAAAATTCATAAAAGGAATTTTATCGTACAAACACAGTAACAGTGCCATAACACTGAAAGTTGCTGACCTACTTTTTTATGACAGGAAATTAATGACTAACTCATTTCGTCCTTATCGAGAACAGCATGAAACAAAATGGTTCCTCAAATTTGACAAGACTGCTCCTAAAATAAGGGCTGTTGGAATTTTGGAGGAATCTGTACAGCGACTGGATGATTTGTGGGAATTCGAAATTCGTTCAAAAGACAAATTGTTAAGGATATACAATAAATTTCTCAAAGACCTCCGATTTGATTCTATTGTAGTGCCACTAGGTAATCTGCAGAAATATGAGGAAATAAAGACATCCGTATCACCAATGATGAGAACAATCCGACATCAGCTTAGACTAGTAACTAACGTAAACGATTCTCCTAAAATTGATCAGATAGGATACGTCGATATGCAAATGGCAATTCAAGCAATAGCATCGGAAGGTGCTACAACAGACATTTTCGAACAGGATGAACTCAGGAGAGCTGAAGAATCATGGGTGATTTTAGTAGATACCAGTGCAAGTATGATGTTAAGATTTGACGAGGTAAGGGAGTTCGTAGTTTGTATTTCAGAATGTGCAAATGATTTGACTGGTAAAACTGACAATTGGGCACTCTTTACGTTTGATAATAATTTTAATATCATAAAGGATTTCAAGGAAAAGTTCAATCAAGAAGTGAAAGCAAGAATAGGCGGTATTAAAAATACGGGTCTTTCGCTTATGCCTGACGCCTTGGAATTGTCATTTAGGGCCCTGAATGCAACTTCGGCCGAGAAAAGGTACATTTTCGTTCTAACAGATGGAAGGCCATCAGGATATGAAAAAATTAACGAAGCCTTCTTAAAGGTAATGAAAAAAACCGGTATTTCAGGTGTTACAGTTATTGGTATAGGGGTCTCGAAAAAAATAAGTGAAGGATTTAGGAATAACGTTCGGGCCAATGACTTGAAGCAACTTGTATCTAAATTCATTACCGCCTACAAGACAGTTGCGTCTGATGTGTAAGTCTAAAGTACATACTAGACCAGATAACTGGGCTTTTCTATCTGTGCTACTAAGATATGTTCTCCATAAGAACAAAGAAAAGAAAAGCATTAAGTGCTGTACTAACCACAATGATTATCCTAGTGGCATCAGTCGTTCTTGGAACAGGTGTTGTATTATATGGTACAAGTCTTTTCCAAACAAACGCAAATACAGAAGCAATTTCAACCACGGGTACTCAAGTGTGGGTAGATTCTACAAACGCTAATGGTTGGTCATGGGGTGCAGCGGACGTTAGGAATAGTGGTGACAAACTAGTTTCAGTTGACCAAATATCCATAAGAGGTCAAGCAGTACCATTTTCTAGCTGGTACGCAGACACCGATACGACCAATAGAGTGACTACAGCTAACTTCCAATCTGCACTGATCTATCCGGGAATGATATACAGTGTACGAGGGGATGGTGCATTAATAAATGGTACAGCTAAGGGTTACACAGCACCTCTAGGTACATGTGCTAACCAAAATGCTCAAGGAACTCTACTAATACAGTTGGTAGCAGGTAATCCAACACTTTGCTTAACTTCGCAAAGTGGACCAATATCTCTAGCACCAGGAGCAAAAACAGTCATCTACTTCAAGGTACCACAAAATGTATTGACATCAGTAGATGCAGGATCGTCATCCAGTGTTGCGCTCTATGCAGGCAAAGTAGGTTCTCCAGTATCAGTAACTGTTGCAGCCAAGTAGGGGGTTCAAAGTGCCCTACAACCTTTATTTTTTAATTTTGGGGCTTAAAGTATGAAAACAAAAAACAAAAAATCAAAAAATGAGGAAACATTTCTGGGTCAAGAACTTATCGACGAGACTCAAGTTACAATACCCGATGGTTATGAAACAATAAACAATTATTCATTGGCTCCGCCATTCAGTTATGTAAATATTTTGTATAACAAGGAAAAGTCTAGTTATCTATATTTTGTAGACGAGGTTAAACTAAATAGAGGAGAGCTTAGTATCTATGATACCTTATATAGTCTCATAGAACAAAGTCTGGAATCCCCGGATAGCTTGAAAAACGTGGACTTTGAGAAGCACTTGGGTGGAATTTTATTAGAGAATGAATCATTGTTCCGAGCACAATCTAGTACAAGCGTTGAGAAAGTGAAATATTATTTAAAAAGAGATATCGAGGGATTTGGCTTAATCGACCCATTAATGCATGATAAAAGTATTGAAGATATTAGCTGTAGTGGTCCAGATGCTCCAATATACATTTGGCACAGAAACTATGATAGCATACCAACCAGTATTCAATTCAACTCTTCTGAAAAACTTAATTCATTTATCTCAAGGATTGTATTTAGGGCTGGCAAGCACATTAGCTCTGCATTTCCAATATCTGACTTGGCACTACAGGGAAATCATAGAATCTCTGTTTTATATCAAAAAGAAGTAACTCCAAAAGGAACAAGTTTTACTATTCGAAAGTTCAAAGAGGATCCATATACAGTAATAGACCTAATCAGGTTTGGAACCATAAACATCTCAGTTGCTGCATACTGGTGGATGCTTGTTGATGCAAAAATGTCATTTATCATTATCGGGCCCACAGGTAGCGGCAAAACTACAATTCTTAATGCCATAGCAGGACTCTCAAATCCTGATCATAAAATCTTCTCTGTGGAAGACGTTGCAGAGATTAATATCAACCATGAGAACTGGTTTACACTAGTATCAAGAACTGGATTTGGTTTGTCCGGAGAAGGAGAGATTGGCCTTTATGATTTGATTAAGGCAGGTGTAAGACACAGGCCAGACTATATAGTGGTTGGAGAAATTAGAGGTTCAGAAGCATATGTTATGTTTCAGGCAATGGCTACAGGACACGGTGGACTTTGTACGATGCACGCAGACAGTTTAGAATCTGCTGTAAAAAGATTGCAACAAAAACCAATGGATATACCACCAGCTTACATCTCATTAATGAATTGTGCCATAGTTATTAAGAGAATAAAAGAAAGAGAGACTGGTCAGAGTAGTAGAAGGGCGACCACAATTTCTGAAGTTACAGGTGCAACAACCTCACATCCTGCTTTTGTTTGGAACCCAAGAAACGATGTATTTGAAGAAAATCTCAAGGATAGTTATGCTTTCAAAAAAATATCAGAGTTGACTGGAAAGGATATCTCTGAAATATTGGAAGAACATCAAAAGAGAATCTCGATATTAAAATGGATGATGGAGAAAGATATTAGAGACTACAGGGATGTTGCTGAAATCATTGGTAAATACTATAGAAATCCAGATTCTTTGATGGAAAGAATGTTGGTGGGCACTTAAATTGTCAGCTCTTAAAAAGTTAGACAAGGCAAGTGCAGAAAAAAGTCAGAACAAGAAATTAGAGAGAGAACTACCCTACTTCATAACCATTGTTACATTACTTGCAACAAGTGGAATTGGTCCTTATACTATACTCCAGAAAATCAGAGACATTCAGCTTCTTCCTGCAGTTAGAGAGGAATGTACAAAAATACTTAAGAGAATTGACATGTTGGGAATTGATCCTCTGGTAGCTTTAGACCAAGCAAAGGATAGACCGTCGTCAAAGGCACTAGGCGAATTTCTAAGTGGATATGTTTCCTCTATTCAAAGTGGTGGGAATGTTTCAAACTATCTCAAAAGTAAGATGTATAGTTCTTTTGAGAGATTTGCAAATTACGAAAAATCATCTGTAGAAAAACTTAGTGGTCTAGTTCACGCATTTCTTACTATGCAGATAGTCATGCTTGCGGTTTTCATACTAGTGGCATCAATGGGTTCAACTCCATTGTCTGGTTCTTCATCTTCGAGCTCGAGTCCACCTTATCCTATACTTATCCTTCCACCCATAATGTCATTATTGTTTCTTGTCATTGCAAAGATGATGATTAATACTAACATAAAGGAAATGAATGTGAAAAAAATTCTTCCTTTTGCACTTCCTAGTGTCCTTGTAGCTATTGCCATTATAGCCAGCGGGATTTTTCCGCATTCAATGATAAACGCATATGTGTTAGGTGTTTGCCTTGTTGCAGCTTTTTTTGTTCCTGCAATTAGATTTAAAAAAATTTTTACTCTTAATATGGATGCGGAATCTTCTATTCCTCTTATTTTAAGAGACATAACAGAGGCAAGAAAGGCGGGGATTGGGCCAGAAAAATGTATAATTCACACATGTAAGAGAAAGGACTACAAGTCGTTTACTCCTTTTGCAAATGCTGTAGCAAACAAGTTAGAATGGGGTATTCCTTTAAACAGTATCTATGATACTATTAAAACAGAGATTGATAATTTTCAAGTCCTTGTAAGCTTTAGAATTCTTTTCGAGGTAATTTTCTCAGGAGGAGGTAATGTAAACACCCTTGATACTTTATCAGATACCTCAGAGAAAATTTATAATATTGAAAAAGGCAAACGTGATGGACTAAAACCTTATGTCATGGTTGGCTTTATGGTGGTTACCATAACTGGTTTTACAACACTACTTGTGATAGATTCATTCAATGCCATTAATTCAGGACAGAACGTAGGAGGACAACAAACTACAGAGTCAGTAGACACTGAAACATTTATGGAACTTATATCCATTTCAGTTATTGCTCAAGCCTGTATTGCAGGATTTTTCATAGGAAAAATCACACAAGGATCATTCTCAGGAGGTTTCATGTATTCAATATTATTTGTAGTTATAAC
>CAZIHN010000046.1:7819-10539 GCA_964538845.1 uncultured Nitrosopumilaceae archaeon
TTAATTCCTAAAGAGATAATGGAAAATTCTGATGGTACAATACAGGTTTTCTCAGAAAACACAGCACTTGGTATCGATAAACTAGTTGCAACTTCTTCTGATTCTCTCATAGTTCAGATTGTAAGTGTTCAAAAGGATTCTTCTGGGGCTTTTTCTAATGTAAAGATTCATGCAACCGGAGCAGGAAGTGCTGTCATTGCCCTCGCAGCCCCAGGTTTTTTCTCATCTCAATTTCCAATAACTGTATACAAGGCACACGAAGACGCGTCACAACTTTTGATAAAAACCACTCCTAATTCCTTTTCTACAAAAGGTCCAAGTCATGGTTATGTCAGTGTAGAGATGGTAAACGCAGCCGGAGAGCCAGTAAAGGCAATTTCTGATACTCCTATTGCAATTACAACCTCTGACAATACCATAGTCAAGCTGTTTAGTGATCATCTTGTTATAAAACAAGGCTCTTACTTTGCGGTTGGACAGTTCAATATTGACCAGCCAGGCTCTGCCACAATAACAGCCTCATCTTCGGTAATGCAACCCACCTCATCAACAGTTACAGTAAAAAGCTTGGACGCAGATACTATTCAGGATTATGTCTATCCTCAAACTGTTAGCTCATTAAATTCAGCTAACACATATCTTATAGTTCAATTACATGATTCATCCGGTAACCCTGTAATTGCAAAGGAAGACATACCTATCGCGGTTCAAGTCTCAAATTCAACTGTGGGAACCACTCCGGCAAATCCTTTGTCCATACACACAACTCCATATTCTTGGTCTTCACAAATTCCTAATGCTCAGGGACAAACTCCTCTTATACAAACAAATCAGGAGCTCAAAATAAGTAAAGGATCCTATTGGGGATATGTTCCACTAGAGGTCAGCTCAGGAGTTAAAGGTAATTTTGTGGTTAGTGTTTCTGCCAAAGGATATCTTTCTTCTCTTCCATTTCAATTCAATGCAACTGCTTCAAATTCAATATTGGACAATAAGATAGCAAGAGCTGACATTCTCCCAATTCTTGAAACCGGTAAGAATGAGCTCATTGGAGTTTTGCACCTTCAGGATACTGTTCCAACCCCCGAAGTCCAGAGTTCAAGTTCGACTACTAGTACTAGTACTAGTACCACTACTAGCACTAGCTCTGGTACCACAACTGATAGTAATTATAATCCAGTAATTGCAAATAACAATCTGCAATTTGAGATGGATTCTTCTAATTTGAGAGCAGTCTCTGTACCAAAAATATCGATGGATTGGGGTTCTCAAGCTGCTTTAATTTTTGCACAAACAGGTTCATCAGCTGATCCAGTTTCTCTTAATCTTGTAACAACTGTTCCTCAAACTATTACACCAACAGTTACAGCAGAAAGTGTAAACACAATAAACTTTGTTGCTGAACCAATAATACCACAGGTTTTGCCTGCGACCACATTTCCACTTGCCGTATATATGACAAATGACGGTGCACTTGATTCATTCGCAACTGATTTTAATGTTGCAATTTCGCCACAAGACAGTGTCAAGACTTCGTCATTATCTATATCAAAGAACATGCCAGTTTTTGTGAGTGATGTAACACTCCTTAAAGATGGTTCACAATCAATAAATGTCGTTTCTCCTGACTATTCAACTCAATTTACTGTTGATTCTGCAACAACTAAACCAAAAGGAGTCTTGCTTGATTTTCCTAACCAAATGGTCTCTAATTCGAATTATACTTTTTCACTAGAATTATTGGATGGACAGCAAGGTCCTACTGTAACAGATAGCGACATCAATCTGCAAATGGTATCTAGTGATCCAACAGTCATTCAAGTACCAGATCATATTCTAATGAAAAAAGGTTCATACTATGCAACATTTGAGGCCCATACTATCGGCGGAGGTGCTGCGGAGATAACAGTACTTGCAAATGAATTGCCATTGACAAAGTTTGATTTTCAAATCACTGCTATAACTCCAACTCTAACTATTACTGCACCAGATAGAACCGACCCAGGCATGTCCATCTCGGCTACTCTTTTAGACGCATACAACCAGACTGTCATAAGTGGCATTCCAGTGTCTTGGAAAGTATCTGGCGCCACAATTCAGAAGATGGATTCAATAACTGATAAAGATGGAAAAGCAACAATTTTGCTTGTAGCAACTGATCCCAGCACAGTATCCATAACAGCAACTACTTCCTCCAACCAGTATGGAACTCAAACTGTAACCAAACAGATAACCATAAATCCACCGTTACAACCCGCAACCGCGCCTGACTCAAATGCTCAAAATCCTTCAAGTGGTTTTAGTTTTCCAACAATTGGTCCAATTGTATTTGTAATCCCAGCTGCATTGGCTGCGGCTTTCGCAGTATTATATAGGAAGGGAATGCTTGAGAGAATCTTAGGTCCAAGTATAGTAGACAAGATTTCTAGCATAAAGGAAAGAATGATGGAATTAAGGCAAAACTAGCTATTTCTTTATGAATGAACTTGCAATTGAAAGATGCGATTTCAAGGACTTTTTTACGGATTCGCTTCTGAATAGCATAAACAAAGAGAAAAATCCTTCAAAAAAAGTCATTATTCCTTGGATTGGATTTAAATGAATGTGGGCAAGTGGAATTGCGAGGACTGTGCCTGTAACAGCTATCAGAACAATAACATAGTATGTTGTATACCACTTGGTTTTTGGATTGTGGAAAGCAGAGAACAGCTTCACTATTT
>CAZIHN010000047.1:0-10502 GCA_964538845.1 uncultured Nitrosopumilaceae archaeon
GGGGGCATTAAAAAAGGCTGCAAAGTACCTTGATGATGATAACTTTTTAGTATTAAATGGCGATGTAATTACTAACATAGACTTGAAGAAATTGATGATTCATAAAAATAGCTTAGCAGTTGTTCCTCTCCGCACTAATTATGGCGTTGTACATATCGAAAATGATCAAGTCAAACAATTCAAAGAAAAACCTGAAATTGAAGGATATTGGATGAATGCAGGATTGTATTACTTGAATAAAGAAATAGTCAAATATCTTCCACATAAAGGCAATATCGAAAATACTGTATTTCCTCTATTATCAAAAATGAGAAAATTGCATGCAATACAGTTTACCGATGTTTTTTGGCAATCGATTGACTCACACAAGGATATGGAAGATTGTATATCCGGAATGAAATACATTGATTATGAAAATTTTGTCTCAACAAAGTGATTGATTTTGAGATTAGGTTTTAGTTTAGGCTCTGTACTGTCAATTGATCAAATAATGGAGTGTTCTAGAATCTTGTCTAATTATAATCCTGATTCAATCTGGATACCGGAAACATGGGGAATGGATTGTTTCTCTGTCATGTCTTCTGTCTCACAAGTGACTGAAAAGCCAAAGATTGGTTCATCAATTGCAAATATCTATTCCCGTAGTCCTTCTTTAATTGCAATGACTGCAGCTTCTATAGATATACTTTCTGGTGGAAGATTGATTCTAGGTTTAGGAACTAGTAGTCAAGCCATAGTAGAAAATTGGCATGGTATTGAGTTCAAAGAACCTGTAACAAGGATGCGAGAATATGTTAAGATAATACGTTTGGTTTTAACCGGGAAGAAGGTGAATTATCAAGGAGATTTCTTCCATCTTCGAGATTTTGATTTATTGATAAAGCCTCACAGACGCAATATCCCGATATATGTTGCGGCAGTAAATCAAAGAATGGTTGAACTAACTTGGGATATTGCAGATGGGGTGATTTTTTATCTGCGACCTGTTACAGAACTAAACAAAACAATAAAAAAAATGCAAACTAAAAGAGAGATCGATGTTACTTGTCAAATAATAACATGTGTATCAGAAGATGCAGATAAGGCAATCAAAAGAGCAAAAAAAACAATCTCTTTTTATGTGTCTGTAGGAAAAATCTACCGCCAGTTTTTGAAAGAACATGGTTTTGAAAAGGAATGTAATGATATATTTTCAGAGTATAATAAAACTGGTTTTAAAGAAAATCATAACTTGGTTCCTGACGAAATGGTTAATGCATTGACTATATGTGGAACACCTAATGATGTAAAAGAGCAGATCAAGCGATTTGTGAATGCTGGTGTCAACTTGCCAATATTACAGTTCAACCCCGTGGGAGATGTAGTCGAATCTTTTAATCTAGTGGTCTCAACTCTGTTTGGTGATACGAAATGAGAAAGGTTGGAATTGCAGGAGCGGGTTTGACAAAATTTACAAAAAATGATATTTCTATAGAATCACTTATGTTGTCAGCAATTAAACCAATTTTTGATGAAACTCGAAATCTTTCACAGAGTGACATCGATGTTGTTCTCACTTCTACCAATTCTAACGATAAATATCTATCAAATATTGTATCTGAAATGTCGGGAATTTCACCAAGAACATCACATTCAGTGGAGAGTCTGTGTAATTCTGGAACTAATGGCATAGTTTCAGCTTATTCCTACATTGTAGCAGGTTTGGCAGACATTGTTCTAGTAGTTGGGGCTGAAAAAACCAATAGTCCGGGATTAATATTGGAGTGGGATAAATCAAGGGGACAATATAAACATCCAATTTATTGGGCCTCGATGTTCTCAAGTGCTTATGCCCGTACATATGGAACAACAATGAATGACATTGCATATGTAAGCCTCAAAAACCATCGAAATGCATTAGATAATCCATACGCATATTTTGAAAAAGCGTTTTCAAGAGATGACATAATAAAATCAAAAGAACTTACAAAACATTTGCGTCTCCTTGATTGTTCAATATCATGTAATGGCTCGGCGGCAATTTTACTTGCATCAGAAGATGTGATTAAGAAATTTACTGATGAGCCTGTATGGATATCAGGGATAGGACAAAAGACCCATTCTGCTAGCTTTACAAAAATTGAGGACCTTACATCTATGGAATCAACAGTCTATTCTGCTTCTAAGGCATTTCACATGTCGAAGATGTCTCCTTCCGAGATCGATGTTGCAGAGTTACATGACGCATTTAGTATTTGTGAGATAATCGAACTAGAAGATATCGGATTTATCGAAAAAGGGAAAGCTAGTTCCTATGTTAAATACTTGTACGATACCGATGATAGGAAAATAAATCCCAGGGGCGGATTAATTGGGTGTGGACATCCATTAGGAGCTACTGGAATTGCACAATCTATTGAGATTTTTGACCAATTACAAGGCAAAGCTAAAAAGAGACAGGTAGACAATGCAAAAACTGGACTAGTTCATAACATGTCAGCTGCTGGCACCTCTTCAACGGTACTGATATTGCAGTCATGAATAAATTCGAATACGAATTAAAGAATGATAACTTTGTTTGTAGCAAATGCAATAAATGTGATAAATTAGTATGGCCTCCGAGCGATTTTTGCAATTCATGTTTTGGAGTTGTAGAATGGAAGCAATTGAACAGAACTGCTAAACTTATTGAGTTCTCTAAAAAAGATGACGAACTATTTTGCATTGCTGAATTTGAAGGTAAGATAAGAATTGTTGGGAGATTACAAAATTCCACAGATTTGAAAATAGGGCAGCCTCTTATATTGACAAAATGTGATTACGATGGTGTAGAAAAATTTTTCTTGGAAGTAATAGTTTGAATGCTATTATCAAATCCTAGATATTTCTTTTTGCTTGTTCTCTCTTAAATATCCAAATGTGATCAACCAATCCAAAGGATAGAAAAATAAATGACCATAAGAAAATTATGTCTACAGGATGACCAGTATAGTAAGAATCTGTAAAAGTCGTAATTTGGAATACAGTATCACCTATGGCTTGTAGTACAATTCCAATACAAATGAAGGACCATGTGAAATTGACTTGTCCTCTGAAAAATAATGCGATTCCTATTAACGATGGGACAAAAACTATTGCATCAGCAATAGGATAGAAAGTCCCTAAAGCATTTTCAATTGGTGATACTCCTGGATCAAAATTGTATGCCATAAAAACACTAGGTATCATAATTGTTACCGCAGCAGCTATTGTTGTTAATAGCATCTTTCTAGTTATTGCCTTGTATACTGGCTTGAGGTAATATAGAAGAAAACAGAATAAAAATGGGTACCCCAGTACAAAGAAAACATCGGCAGTGGAAGGAAATGGGTTTGTATGATATACTAATTCTAGCAGAGACCATGCAGTTTCTGCAAAAAACCATAATATTGAGAAAACTAAAAAGCATATCCATGCTTTTGCGTGATTTCCAGTAAATCCAAATCTAATTACCATTATTAGAGACAGAACGACAAGACTGCCTGTTACTGGGATATACGTGATGTCTGTAACATTTTTTACTATTTCTTTTCCGAAAAATGTAGCAAACATTATGAGTAATCCTGTGCCCACAAGGCATACCAACAAGTTCCTGCTTATACTGTTATTTGAATGCGTTTGCTGCAAAATCGATTACCACAACTTTATAATAAATTCCTTATTCTCAAATCATAAGAATAATCAATTAATTTTTCTCGATATTTCATTTACTCATCTGACGATTTGAGGTAACGAGAGTTTGCCCAAATGTATGTGAACAATAATTTGAGAGTGTATACCATTGCAAATGAATCTGTCCACATGGCTATGATATTCTGAGGAGCATCATTTGATCCCTTCATAAATAATATTACCTCGTCATCATCCTTGATGATATAACACAAATCATCCTTTACCTTTACTGGCATTCTTTTTACTTTATTTTTTAATCTACCTTCGAAAATATATGATGTCTTCTCTGAGGTTGAGGAAACAAATTGTGGTTCTGCTTTTGAATCCCTTATTAGTTCAAGAAAACCTGCATGGTAGAATTTCATAAAATCTCTTTCGGATGCGAGAATTTGTATGGATGTTTTTGCATTTGTTATCATTTCATTTATCTTACCAGTCATTTGATTGATGCCTTGTAACATCTGAAACCTGCCATCTTTAATTTCGTCTTTGTTTATCCTAAAGTCTGGAATTTTCCCCCATAATTCTACTAGGTTTTTTTCTTGAGATTCTAGTGTTTTGACTCTCTCTTTTTCTGAATTTATCAACACACCTACTGCTTTGTCAAGTGAAAGAGCTGAGAATTTAATTGGATGCTGGAAAGTTGCCGATACTATACCTTTATTCTGTAAATTTGTCAAGAGATGATATGTCTCTGTTCTTGGTACCTTCAAACTCTTACTTACTTGAGTTGCTGTGCTTGAACCATGTTTCTCTAAGAACAAGTAAACCTTTGACTGGTTAGGTGTAAGACCGAATTTAGACAATTCGTTTTTCATCCTGTCAAAAAGCATCTCGTAGTCGTACATTTTACTCTCTGGCTCTTCATCCATCACGGAGAAATGGGCGGCGTCCGAAGTCATATTACCTTAGGGAATAATAAAATGACCTTTAGAGATCTGTGTGTAATCGCAAATTACAGACGAAATTTTTGTTCATGACTATATGTTATGTTATCTGTCAGGTCAAGCAAACCATTTACAAGACTATGAAATTTCCGTTTTTCGCTTGGATTCATATTGCTTGAATTTTTTGAAGATATATACTCAAGCATAACCTTTGTAATTTTTACCATATCTTGGAAATCAAGATTTGCAGTACTTTGATTCTGCTCATCACGACTTAAGATTTCTTCTCCTGATGCTATTGATCTTGGATTTGATTTTTGTGGGTAATTTGTTTGTCGATGCATGCATTTTACAATCATATTATAGATAAAAGGTTGCTCTGCCATTTTTGGAAATAATTTTCTAAATATGTAGTATTGTGTATCATATTTTAGTTACATAATCTAGATAATTGTGTCTGCGACAGACTATATTGCGTTTAAAATTTTATTATTTACAGGTCGAATAACAATGTACGAGGTCTTGTCTGAATTTTTTAGTTGATTTATACGATCAAGATCTGAGTATGTGTCTAGATTTTCAAGAAGTTCGCGAAATTGTGGACTTTTTTCATACATTTGCAGGTAAGACTCACTCCACTCCCAATTACTGTTCTTGTTGCAAGAATATACTATCCATTGATACTTACCATTGATAAAGTAAATATCAAATGGATAAATCATGCAGTCAAAGGGTCTATTTGCATAAATTGAACATTTTTGTTTTTGTTTGTCCCAGAAAATGCATTCAGTAGAGTCCTCTCTCTTCTTAATTGTCTTGATATTTTTGTCTTTGACATGTATTTCTTTTATATACTCATCACTTGCCTTACCACACTCTTCAAGTCTTTTCACATCAGACGGGAACAAGAGAGGAGAGGGAAAGGATGTGCAACACCCATTATGCGTGCACGAGTCACACAAAGTCTGAAAAGAACCTTTTACACTGTCTTTCTGAATTGGATTGGTGTTATCTTCCATGGAGCCTAATCTACCTCTTAGAAGAATGATTCCAACTGATGCTAGCAAGATCGAAACGAAATTCATTACTGTTATGGATTCATGGAGAAATATTGCTGCAAAAAATACTCCAAAGATAAAGTTTGTAGAATAAAGTAGGACAGTTCTGGTTGTACCGATTAACTTGAGTCCACTTAAGAATAACAATGTAGCTACTCCTGTACCAAAAAGACCCAATAGAATTATGGCAGGGATCTGCCTGGGATCGACCTGAAAGGGGATTTGGAAAATAATCATGGCTATTATCATGGCTGCAGCACCTACGAACGATACTATCTGTGTAATCCTTTTTGGATCTACTTTGCCTGTGACATACTTACATAATGAAATATCTGATGCGTAGAAAACGCCTGATAAGAGTACAAGCATGTTTCCAAATAACACGTCTGTGAGGCTTAGATGTGATTCGATTAACTGATAAATGATGGGTAAAACTATAATGCCTACAATTATTGCAGAGAGAGGAAGGGTTTCACGCTTATTCAATCTCTCTCTAAATATAGTAAATGCTATTACAATGGAAAAGATGATTTCTCCATTAGTAAGGATGGATGCATTAACTGCTGTTGTCTGTCTGAGGCCAAAAAAATACGCCACCAAGCCTGATACCTCTGCTACTCCAATTATGGCAATTATTGCAATATTTCGTTTACCTATCTTTGTAATTGACTTGGAATCTTTTCTTATAGGGGTAAAAAACACTCCATTTATCAAATAAATTATTAATGCAAAGACAAGTGGATTTAGATCTGTGCCAGACGGGGATTGAGAAAGAAGTGGTTTAGAAAGAGAGTGTATAATCCCCGTTAATGCAGCTGCAACGATTACAAAGAGGTAGCCCTTATTCGCTGAACCTATGTGATTCCAAATCGTTCTGGTTTTCATCATATACATGTTATTTCCAAACCTGGAAATGACCATTATCGATATTAACTGTTGTCATATTTTGATACACCTACCACGCTTTATTGGTCTTATTATTCAATGAGTATATAATGGCAGGACTAGATGCCTTGATTTCTAAATCTATGGAGTTGACATTGAGGGAAAACCTAGGGGAGCAAACTTGTCAAAAAATAGAACAACGAATATTTGAGCGACATGGGATAGGATTTAGTCAAGCTGTTGAAGACTTTCCGAAAATGGATTATGTTCTTCGTGAGTTTTTTGGCACAGGAGCTGATAGTATCGAAAGACAAATCATTGGAAAAATATTATTATTGGATGAACTGAAACAGGGAGAAAAAAGATGGGTCACAATTGAGGATCACTTACTAACTAAAACTATTTTAGAATCGTTGGGTGATGAAGATAAAAAGAATATACTAAATGCAGTAATAGATGAACCTAGAATAATATCTGACATTTTGGAAATAAACAAAATTCCACAAACATCAGGTTATAGGAAAGTTAATACTTTAATCCAGCATGGGTTACTGATACCTAACGGTTTTACTATCACCCACGATGGAAAAAAAGTTACAAAATACAAATCAGTGTTTGAAAATATTAGTATTGACATAGAGAAAAATAAAATAATAATCAAGGTTTTGCCTACTAAAGAATCATTGCGGAAAAGTAACATCATGCAGATTGTATGTACATGATGATGCTCAATGTTTGAATTTAAAGATAAAACAAAAGAACCGGAAAAAGTAGTTGATCATCTAGAAGAAAAAATAAGCTATAAAATATTTGGTATAATTTTTGCTGGAGTGATTGCTTTTCAACTATACCTAAATACATACAAAAATCCAGATGATCCCCAATTATCGTTTATTGTAACGCTTGCATCATTTCTAACTCCAGTATTTGCTGGTTGCGTTGGTCTTGTAGTTGCAAGAAGATATTGGAATTCGGAAATTTTTGGAAAATCATATCTTGCCTTATCTATTGGATTTTTGATGAATGGCGCAGGCGAGTTAGTTTATTATTTCTTGGAACAAACCGGTGAAGTCCCTAGTCCATCAATAGCAGATGTTCTCTTTCTCTCATTCTATTTTCTATTGTTCTATCATCTTGCCAAGAACATTGCCTTCTTTAAGCCTAAAATAACTTTTCCAATAAAAGCTCTAATAATAGGAATCCCGATTGCAATAGTCTCAGTATATGCTATCTTGGAATATGGACAAGAGCAGGCTGCCGATTTGAATTTTTACCTTGGATTAGCTTATGTTGTAGGTTCCGCTGTAACTCTAACTGGCTCTATTCTTGGAGCCATAATATTTCGTCAAGGGCTTCTTGGAACTGCTTGGCTGGTTCTTACAATAGGTATAGTCATCACAACAGCAGGTGATAACTGGTATTCCTATCTTGATGTTTACAACCAATATACCTTAACACATTTAGTTAATCTGCTCTGGTATGCTGGATATTTGGTATCTGCTTATGCATTGTACAAACACAGAAAAGTAATTTAATTCTATGTCATGTCGGTGTGTATTAATCCAATACTTGCTTGTCCATAATATCGATTTAGATTACTCCAGTGTGTTTGACAACAGTATTACGATCCAATTGGACTCTACTTGCTGGCATAGTAATTTGTAGTTTGGGATTTGTACTCATGTTAGCATTTTCTGGACAAGATATTTTGACACCAGGATTTAGTCAATCTGGATTAGTTATTGAAGATACGAGTCTAAAACCTCAAGAAAGTATTTCAGGGACTCTACACCTTGATAAAATAAAAGGGCCAGTTGCATTGTTATTGTCTAGTGTAAACAATCCAATTACTTTTGATATACAAATAACGATGCCTGATGGGGAATTTGTTCATAAGGAATACAAAGATGGCTTAATTGGATTTGTACCTACCTCCTCCGGTGATTATACCATTTCAGTAAAGAACCTTAGTCTAAAATCCACAATATTGAGGATTAGCTACGGGTCATATGTAAATCAAGACTACTCATCAGTATTCAGTACAGCAATTTGGTTAGGGCTGATAATATCTGGAAATTATCTTATCGTTCATTCTCGCTTTATGAATGTTCATCGTTCCTTTTTTAAGTAGAAAATTAGGAATTCTCTCAAAGAAATTTCAAAGTAGACATCTCTAGCTCTAAAATAGGAATATACAAGGACATTCCATCGCTTCCAATTTTATCAACAAAGGTATATTCACCACTAAGGCGTTTTAGTTCAATAAACTTCTTTATTGGTTTATCTTTATTCACGAGGTAATGTACTACATTTCCACCCATACCAGTTTGGATAAAAGTCACATTTTGACCATTATAATTAAGATGATAAATTAATGGCATAACTCCAAGTACCGATTGAGACGAGTACAGGATTACTTTCAATAGATCTTCATAATTTTTGTATTTTAGATAGATGATTTGGTCTTCAGATGATATCACAATCTATCTTCCAGCATGAACAGCATTTAATCCTGACTATTAAAGATCTAATTGCTTTTCTAAAATAGGCAAGAAGGTATTACTATAATTACCACCTACTCTATATTCAAAAAAATCAACATTCTATTATCTTATGGTAATTACAGGTAATGAGGTGTTTAACCAAATACGGATCAATAAGTCTAGAATAAATTCACAAAAGAATCTCAACCAACGAATAGCAAGAACAAGAAGACAGCGAGGCTATAATTGGGAAGATACATTAGTAAAACGATTTAATTCCATTGATGGCTGGAAGGCTTTTAGGTTAGGCTCCCCAAGTGTCGGCCTGCCAGACATTCTAGCTGTTAGTTCAAGGGAAAATGCAATCTATACTATTGAAGCAAAATCAGGAACCACTACTAGCCTTAGAGTTCCATATGATCAGATAATTCGATGCTTAAAATGGATTCATACTTTTGAGTTGTACGAGAAACGAAAAATGATAATTGCATTCAAATTCTCATCAAAAAAAAGAATAGGTACTGGAATTTATGAGCATAGAGAATTACGAGAGTATTATAAAGCTTGGAACGAATCATACCAAGCTTCCGATTTTGTTTGTACATATGAAGGGGAAACCTATGCCATTTTAGAAGGCAATAGAAAGAATTTACCGCTCGATGATTACAAAATGCCATTTAAGAAAGGATCGAATACTTCTTTAATGTGAAGTTCTAAAATAAATCTATTGAGTTTTGAGGATTTTGTTGATGAAAGAAGTCTGGTGAGTCATGATGCGTTTGGCAGCAAAGAAATAAAGATTAAACTGATCGAAGTTGAAGATGACACCTCTGATAATGTTTGGCGTTTTGGTGTAAGAGTTAAAGTAAAGAAAATAGTGGTTACTGTTAAGCATATCAGCACACAACAAGTCGAGGAAGGAGAGTTTGATTTAAAAGAAATTGAAAAAGAGATGAAAGAAAAAAGACATTATAGTTCTACTAATAGATGGGTACAGACAACTGATATTAAGAATGGGTATATCCTAAATACCCGTCATTCTTCATTACTCTCAGATGCGGTAGCATTAGATTACATCGTTATTTAAAAAATTATTTGTCTTTAGAACTAGTATCTCTGTGAGGTCTAATCTTTTTGTTCTTATTTATAATGAGATGGAAAAGAAAATCTTTAGTTTAGGTTAATGAGGTATGAATCTTGGATGGTTAGTTTTAAAAGATTATGCGATTCTTGTCAAAGTCACGGATGTTGCACAAATTCAGCTGCCCCGTTGGTGTTTGAACATGACTTTGTAGCACTAAAATCAATTGGAAAGTCAGGTCGTGATTACCTACAAGAAATTACAATAAGGAATAAAAAAACATTAGCAATAAGGAAAAAGGAGAATTCGACCCATTGTATTTTCTGGGATCAAAATAAAGAGCAGTGTTCGATTTATGCAAATAGGCCATTTGATTGCAGGGCATATCCATTTGATATATCCTTGATTGATGGGAAAT
>CAZIHN010000048.1:0-10382 GCA_964538845.1 uncultured Nitrosopumilaceae archaeon
GAGGGCTCGATACTTTCCCGCGGTGAAGACGGTGTCCCGTTATTCCATCCACCTCTCGTTTGGCAGGTGGAACTCGATGAAGATTTGATGGATACGAAATTAATTGCCGAAGCCTGGGATGCGGCAGGTCTATATCAGATCGGCCATTTCCCTGGTGACCGCTGGGGCGAATGGAACGGTCGGTTTCGCGACACGATGCGCCGCTTCGCGAAGGGAGACGCGGGAATCAACGGTCCAGTCGCTGATGCCATTGGCGGCAGCGCGTCACTTTATGAGGCCCGGTGCGGTAAACCGACCAAGGCTACCAACTTCTATTATTTCCAAGATGGTTTAATAATATGGCTTCATCATAACCATTCCTCTTACATTCCTGTGTTGCCAATATTGAATTGAGATAATTTCCACCCATTTTTGCAAGAGGAGGAGTCGAAATATCCTGTATTCTCCTCCAAGAAGAAATTCCTGCTCTTATTCCCTTCTTGTTAAATAAATTTCCAAATGGAAATATTACAATAACTGCATGAGTTGGAGCAGCCTCCGTTACGTGAAGATTAATTCCATATCTGCCTACAAAATAAAAAGGTCTTATATAGCAAGATTCCCTTAAATTATTCTTTTTGCATAACTGAACTATAGCATTAGCAATTTGTGTATCAGTGAATCTTAATGATATTGAGTAGACCTTTCCTGAATTTCTAAATCGCTTAACGTGATCATGCATTCTGAAAATATACAAATTCTTAGAATTCCAATATCCTCTAAGTCCCTCAAAGATAGAAGTGCCATAATGTATAGCATGTGTCATAACAGAAACTTTGGCATCCTCATCTCTTAGGAATTTACCATCAAACCAGACGAATTTTGGAATAAAAGTTTTCATATACAACCCAAATCTGTCTATAATTAATCTATTTCCAAAATCCCACGCTTGGGAATTTCATCCCTAAAATCCTATAGGTAAGATCTTTAAAATTTGCGAATTTCTTGACAATATCCCAATTCTCGTGTATTATTTGCACTATCTCAGGTTCAACATAGTCTTCCCAATTTGTTTCCTTTCCAAGTGCAGAATCGAACATTTTTTGCTTTACAGATGAAGCAGAGGTTTCTTTTCTCGAACCCACTTTGGGATTCAATCCATAGATTCCTAATACAAAACCCTCGGCCTTGTCACCTGTATAGGTAAAGTAGTCTCCATTTATTCCATCAAGAATTTGATTCTTTATTTTCCATGAATAAGGTGATAATAAGGGTGGCATGTACTTTGCAAACGGCGCATAAAAGGTATAATTTGGTGTAACTGCAATACTCTTACCAAATACTGCCTCGAGCATTTTTTTTCTAAGATCGTAGCTAAAAGGAAAACTTCTACTATTAACTTCCTGGCCTTGCATCATAAAGATTACAGGGAACACTTTAACCTCATTTTGATTTTTTAAATGATTAATGATTTCTACATGAGCTTTAGTAACCGGATTCATATGAGCGAGATAAATTGCTATGGTCAATCGTTTTGTATATTGTGCTGTTATATTTCAATTATTGATTTAAAATTGATACGATATTCCATCAATACAGATGGGGACGATGGGACTTGAACCCACGACATCCAGCGCCCGAGGCTGGCAGTCTACCAAGCTAACCTACGTCCCTGTAAGACTCGCTAAGGTAATAGAATATTATTCTTTCAAAGAGGATTTCTAACCGTATGACTCGTATTTTATTTCAAAGCTCTTGTCTGCTCTCTTGTTTCTTTCTGTGACAAAGCCTTTTGGTGTTAAAACATCCAAACATCCATCTATGGTTCCTTGCCAGCCACAAATGAAAAAGACAGTGTTGTCTTTTGTGACTTTTTCACCAACCATTTTTTCAAGTGGTGACATTTCGCCGTCTTTTGATTGTAAGAAACTTTCTACTCTGCCTTTATGGCCATTCCAGGTTCTATTGAACCACTCATCTGGTCTACTAACGGTAGCTCTGTATCTAAAATTCCACTTGTCTTTTCCTTTGTCTAGACTTTCTTCTTCTAGTTTGGTTAATTCGTCTCTGTAACCTAATTCGTCAACATAACTGGCTCCGTGATATACAACAATCTCTCTCTTACTTCCTATTGCATGCAAATGTCTTGCATAGCTGAGGAATGGAGCAAGACCTGTACCGCCTCCCAAACAAACTATCCTTCTATTGTCTGGTTCACCATCTGGTTTCTTTTCTTCTATAGTGAAAGGACCTGTAGGCTTTAGCCAAATTATTTCATCTCCTTCTTTTGCACTAAACAGTACTGTAGTAAGACGTCCTGGAAGTGGTTTTCTTACCCATCTTATGTATAATTCAATATAGTTTCTATTCTCTGGATTTGATGCAATTGAATATGCTCTTCGAATAATCTTATTTTCTGCTGGCACATGCGCTCCCAGTGTAAGGAACTGTCCTGCCTTGTATTGCGGTACCTCCCCGCCTTCTTTTGGCTTGAATCTGAAAACCGCTAAATCTTCTTTCTGAATTTGTATGTATGAAATTATTGCTTTGCTGTCTACGACCACGCGAGGATTTTGATTTAGATAGTTAAATATCTTATGTTGTTATTTTGTATCTTGAATTTTTGATTTACACTAAACGTTAATAACCTCTCAAAAAAAGTTAATGCAAATCAGATGTAATATTCTGGTTGAATATGGGCCGGTCGTCTAGCCTAGTAGGATACGCCCTTGGCATGGGTGAGATCGTGGGTTCAAATCCCACCCGGTCCATCTCTTTTATGTTACAGTAATGACCTGAGAAGACATGGGACTAAGTGGATCGATGTCTGCCAAATTATCCCATACAAAAGTTTCAATTGTGTAAGTGCCGCTTGCCTGAGGAGTCCAAAATACTGCTGCAGTTAGAGTTTGATTGTTTGTAAGAGAGCCTTTGACATAATTGAGATCTACGATTACTCCTTCTGAATTAATTACTTGAACTATGTATACCCAATCTGTGTTATTTCCACTATTATTCTGCAAAGAAGTCTGGAGGTTAAGCTGTTGATTAACAACTGGGGCTTTGACGTCTTGACTCAGAGAGTTTACTATTTTGAAATTCGTTGTTGAAACCTCACCATATCCATATGCGCAACTAATACCAACTATCAACAAAGATAATGCCAACATAAGAAAAAACTTCATGGCACGTTTCTTCCATTCTTAGATTTAAATTATCCCAAATGGTGTGGCAAACATGTCCGAATCTAGAGAAACTATTTTCATAGGAAAGAAGCCTCTAATGGCGTATGTTACTTCTACGCTCATACAGTTGGCAAATCAACCAAAAATATCTATCAAGGCAAGAGGACTTAGCATAGGACGTGCAGTAGACGTAGCTCAAATTATTGCAAGAAAAACTGAAAATGCAGGCTACTCCATCGGAAATATCACCATTGGCTCAGAGCAAATGGAATCACAAGATGGCCGGACTAGAAATGTTTCGACAATAGAAATTGAAGTAAAGAGAAACACCTCTTAGGTCACACTACCTTGAAAAAACACTTTTCTTTTTCGTTGATTGTTGTGTTTTGTATTGATTTTCCATCTTTTTGAACTTTGGAAGGTCCACAATACTGTTGAATTCATTAAAATCAACTAGAGATTTTTTTAACCTTGATGTAGTTCCTGTTTTCTTTAATTCTTTTAGAATTTGTAAAGTTGCGTATGCATTAGCATAAAGTACAGAAAGAGGATACAGGATTAGATTAAATCCCATCTTGTTAAGTTCATTAGCAGTAAGGATTGGCGTCGAACCACCTTCTATCATATTTGCAACTAAAGGAGCATTGATGGATTTTCCTATCTCTTTCATTTCCTCTACTGATCTTGGTGCCTCTACGAAAATAGCATCTGCTCCTATCTCCTTGTAAAAAAGTCCTCTCTCAATAGCAGCATCTAAACCCTCAGTTGCTCGAGCATCTGTCCTAGCTACGATTATGAAATTTTTGTTTATTCTGGCATCAACAGCTGCTCTAAGCTTTTCAGCATATTCTTCTTTGGGAATTACTTCCTTTCCGAACATGTGTCCACATCGCTTAGGCCATTTCTGATCTTCTAGAAATATGCCATTTGCTCCAACTGCTTCCAATTCATTCACAAGTTTCCAAACACTCAATGGATTTCCATATCCTGTATCTGCATCTACTATTACAGGCACAGAAACTGATCTGCAAATTCTTTTTGCATTGTCAATAGTCTCTGTAGGTCCTATGAAACCATAATCCGGCATACCCAATAGTGCAGCTGATGTACCATATCCGGTTTGAAACATTGCTTCAAACCCTGCCCTTTGAGCTATCCTAGCAGTTATTGCATCGTAAACCCCTGGAAAGACCAGCGGTTTTGATTTATCCTTCAATAATTTTCTAATGTCTATCAACGGCGACTCTAGTACATCACAATTATTTATTGCTTAGTTAATCTTAATTTCTTTTCCTTGTAATTTCTTTTCAGCAATTTCGACTTTTTTCAATTCTGCTTCAAGAAATTTCTTGTATTTTGAGGTATCTTCTTTAGACATTGATGATATGTTTGAACTGAGAAAATTTCCAATCGTGGCTACTCTTTCTAACAAATCCATGGATACGAACTTGCCTATATTACCCAACCTAAAAATTACATCTAGCTGATTCTTTATTATCTTACTTACTGCCTCAAGATCCTCAGAAATGGCCCTTCCTTTCTTTGTAATCTGATATTTACCATCTCCTGCTTCCTCGATCAGTCTCTCATCTAATAGTCTTCCAAGGAGAGGGTAAATCAAGCCAGGAGAAGGTTTCCATTTGCCATCGCTTTGCGAAATGGCAATATCGATGATCTCCTTTCCAGTACTTGGTTGCTTCTTTAGTACTTCTAAAATAAAATACCTTGAAAAACCTCTAGGTACTGAACTACCTACTCTTTGAAGCCATTCAGTAATCATCACTAGTGATATCACTAGTGATACATATTAACTTTTTTGATTCGATTCTTATCCATAAAGGTCTTGGAGCAGATTATGAGCTGTTATGAAATTTAACTAGCTGAAATCTAAATCCTTCACAAGACATATTTATGAAGTCAAAAGAGATCTCGAATCATGGTTAACGTTATAGAACTTGATTTACTTATAGTGGGTTCTGGCCTTGCCGGTTTAAGAGCAGCTATACAAGCAGCAAAAGTTAATTCCAAAATCAGGATTGGAGTAATTTCCAAACTTCAAGTTATGCGTTCGCATTCAGTGTCAGCCGAAGGAGGAACTGCAGCTGTATTATATCCTGAGGATGGAGATTCTTTTGAATCTCATGCTTATGATACAGTAAAAGGAAGTGATTTTCTTGGAGATCAAGATGTCATCGAAAGACTTGTTCTGGAAATGCCATCAGAAATTTATCAGCTTGATCATTGGGGAATGCCATGGGAAAGAAGAGATGACGGGAGGATTGGACAAAGAGCATTTGGTGGGTACAGCTTCAATCGCGCAACATATGCTCAAGATAAAGTTGGATTCTATGAAATGCAGACCCTATATGATACTTGCCAAAAATTCGATAATATTGAATTTTATAACGAATGGTTTGTTACTTCTATAATTCACGATGGTCAGAGATTTTGTGGTATTACTTCAATTGAACTTTCAAGTGGTAATTTCTACTCATTTAAAGCAAAAGGATTGATTATTGCAACAGGAGGAGCTGGAAGAATCTACAGCTTCTCGACATATGCTTTGGCCTCAACTCCTGATGGACTTGACATGGCTTATCGAGCTGGAATGGCTCTGAAAGACATGGAATTTGTTCAATTCCACCCTACCGGAGTACTACCTTCTGGAATTCTAATCACTGAAGGTGCAAGGGGTGAGGGAGGATTTCTAATAAACAAAGATGGAGAGAGATTTATGAAAAAATATGCCCCAAACAAACTTGAACTTGCATCAAGAGACGTAGTTTCTCGAGCAATGATGACAGAAATTAACGAAGGTAGAGGTTTCAAAAATGAAACAGGCATAGAATGTCTGAAGCTCGATCTGAGGCATTTAGGTAAGGAAGTGATTGTTAGAAAACTACCTGCCATTAGAGAAATCTCATTAAAATTTTCTGGAATGGATCCAATAAACGAACCAATTGATGTCAGACCTGTAGCTCATTATATGATGGGAGGAATCCACACCAACATTGATGGTGCAACCGAAATCCAAGGAATTTGGGCAGCTGGAGAAGCTGCATGTAATAGTGTACACGGAGCAAACAGATTAGGTGCAAACTCAACCGCTGAATGTCTTGTTTGGGGAAAAATTACTGGAGAATTAGCTGCAAATTACGTACTTGAAGGAAAATCTTCTCAATTCCCGGTCCACCTTGTAGCAGCGGAAGAGAAGCGAATCTATGATGGAATATTTCGTGGTAGTGGAAGCATAAATCCCTATGAGATACGACAAGAACTAACTGAAGTCATGAATACTAAAGCACATGTCTTTAGAAATGAGCGAGGTCTATTGGAAGGATTAAAGCAAATTAGAGAATTGCGGCAAAAAACTTGGAAGCATGTAGATGATAAAGCTAAAGAATACAATACAAACTTCACTAATGTTATGGAGCTTGACTCTATGTTTCGTGTTGCTGAAGTTATTCTAGTGGGTGCAATTGCAAGAAAAGAATCTAGAGGGGCTCATTCAAGAACTGATTATCCTGAAAGAGATGATAAAAATTTCTTGCATCATACTCTTGTTTATTATGACACCAAGGAACCCGTATTAAAAAAACACCCAGTCACTATCACTAAATACAAGCCTGTGGAGAGGAAATACTAGTGGCGGAAAGCGTATCAAATCGCGAAGGCATCAAGGGAATGGCAAATCCTACTCGCTTCGGAATAGAGCGGGTAGCATATTGGTTACAGAGATTGAGTGGACTTGGATTACTCGCATACTTGATTGGCCATATTTATGAAACTAGTTCTATTGTAAATGGAAAGATGGCTTGGGCTAAAATGTTAGAACTTACACAAACACCTCAAGGTCACATAATACTTACAATAGTGATAGGTATGTGTGTATATCATACAGCAAATGGTATTAGAGTAATGCTTGGGCATGGTGGTATAGGTGTGGGAAAACCAGGAATTCCCGAATATCCATACAAGGCGGCTTCACTGAATTCCAAACAACGACTTTGCATTTGGGTTTCAATAGCACTTGCGGCTTTAGCTATGATGTATGGCGCATCAGTATTGTTTGGTGATTAAGATGAGAGAAAGTATTATTATGAAAATACATTACGGAACTGCATTAGGAGCTGTGGCGCTAGTAGCAGTTCATATTTTAATGAGGATGACTCAGAAGTTCTCTGATTCATTACAGTATCAAAATGTGATTACAAACTATCATTTTCTTCCATATGCATTGATGCTTGAAGTCGTCCTTATCTTGCTATCAGTGCATGGATTTAATGGGTTACGCGTAATTCTCTTAGAACTTAAGCAAGGTACTAGCTATGAAAGAGCAATTAACTACGGTTCAATTGGAGCTATGGCAGCATTAATTGCCTTTGGCTCAAGAACTATATTAATGGCAGGAATAGGTATTTCATAGCTATGGCAGTAGTAGCAGCACCAAAGGAATCAGAAACTATTCCTGAATCGAAAAGTGTAACTCAACCAAATAGTATAACTCTTAGGATAGAAAGATTCAATCCTTCCGAAGGTATTGAAAAGACTTATTCTGAATTTCAAATCCCTGTTCAGAAATGGACGACTGTTTTGGAAGCAATTCTATATGTAAAGGATAATCTTGATCACTCTATAGCTGTTCGCTATTCCTGTAGACAAGCATCCTGTGGTTCTTGTGGTATGAAAATAAATGGAAGACCAAGTCTGGCGTGCTACACCAAAATCTCAGAATTAAACTCTAATGTTGTTACAGTAGAACCAATGAACAATTTTCCCATAATTCGAGATCTTGTGGTAGATTTCAAGCAATTATTTTCAACCCATAAAAAAATGAAGCCATTTATCATAAGGGATGACTCCGAGGTAACATCTGAATCAAAGGAATTCATTCAAACAAAAAAGGAACTTGAAAAATTTTATCAATTCTCTTACTGCATAAAATGTGGATTATGTAACTCTGCTTGTCCAACAATGGCTACGGATACTTCCTTTGATGGTCCTCAAGGGCTTGCCCAAGCTTATAGATATGTTGCAGATAGCAGGGACCAAGGTAAGGTTGATAGGCTAAAAATTGTAGACCAATCTCACGGAATTTGGAGATGTCACTTTGCGGGTTCCTGTAGTAATGTATGTCCAAAGGGTGTTGATCCAGCTATGGCAATCCAATTACTTAGAGGATATCTTTTAGGATTTAGGAAATAGCTTATTCTAAGGTTTTTTGGGATTCTTGCTAGAATTTACTTGATTGTTTATAGCCTCTGCCATAAAATGATTCGAAACATTGATCTTTACGTCATTAACGCCATCAATTTTTAGCAAGTTATCGTGAACATCCTGAGCAATCTTAAATCCAAATATTGCTGGACAAAATGGACTTGTTAAATGTAAGTCAACTTTAACTTCAGATTCATTAATATCGATATTATCAACCAGCTCCAACTCCATTATAGAGACATTTATTTCAGGATCAACCACTTTTGTTAGTTCATCAAAAATTTGTCTCCTCAGGTCCTGAGATGCCTGCGACATAATTTAAAAAAGCGTCTATGCTATATATAACCATTCTAATTCCTAAATTAATGTACAGATCTAGATTAAAGGGAAAATTAGATGAACATACGCTTGAATTTCTTTCATCAATTTCCGATGATTTTCAAATTGTCTCGTACGATATTCTTGGAAGCGAAGCTCATACTCTAATGCTTTTGGAAAACAAAATTATAACAAAAGATGAAGCAATCAAGATTCTTGTAGCACTTGAGAATCTAAAAAAGGTAAATTTCTCTCAAAAATCAGAGGCGGAAGATATTCATGAACTAATAGAATCCTTAGTTGTAAAAAAAGCAGGAAAAGAAGTTGGTGGGAAGATGCATACAGCAAGATCAAGAAACGATCAAGTTTCAGTTGACATTAGGATGAAGATAAGAGATGATATCAATAATGTTTGCTATTGTATAAATGAAACTATTTCCACTTTGATTCAATTGGCAGAACAGCATAAAAATACGATAATGCCAATGTATACACATCTTCAGCAAGCGCAAGTTGGTCTATTTTCCCATTTCCTTCTTGCATACGCAGATGCGCTTTTTAGGGATCTTGATAGATTTTATGTTACATATGGTAGAGTTAACGAATCTCCCCTTGGTGCCGGACCAATTGGAGGAACAAGTATTCCAATAGATAGACTATCCACTGCAAAGAAGCTAGGATTTAAAGGACTTGTGGAAAACTCTATTGATGCCACAACCTCACGTGACTTCGTTGTAGAATATTTATCAAATGCTTCCATCATGATGACAAATTTAAGCCGACTGGCAGAAGATTTCATCATATGGTCTACGTCAGAATTTTCTTTTATAGAATTAGACGATAAATTTACCTCAACATCAAGTGTTATGCCACAAAAAAAGAATCCCGATATTCTTGAACTAATTCGTGGTAAGACTGCTCAGATCATCGGATACCAAATAGGAGTATTAACGAACCTAAAGGGTCTTCCATCTGGTTATAATCGAGATCTACAACAAATCAAGGTCTCGATTTGGCCTACATCTAATATTATAATATCGTCATTGATTGTTGTTAATTCACTTCTCAAAACAATGAAAGTTAATGAAAAAAAACTTAGAGAAGCGATTGATTGTGGATACTCTATATCTCTTGATGTAGCAGAACATTTGGTAAGAACGGGAATTCCTTTTCGAGTTGCTCATAAAATGGTTGGTAATCTAGTACAAACGGCTTCAAAATCAAATCGATCTCTGACACAGCTTTCTTTTTCTGAGGTAAAGAATTCCATTACTGATCGTGAAATCGATACAAAGAAATTTTACAAACTTCTTCAGTCTACAACTCCAGAATCATCGCTTGAAAGTAGAAAGTCTCAAGGATCCTCCAGCAAAATTGAACAACAGAGGATGATAGCAGATAGAAAAAGAAAAATTCAGGCTTACTTAGTTGGAACCACAAAGAGAACAAGGGAAGTAAGATCAGCAATTGAAGGACTAGAAAACGATATTAAATCATTAATTAAGAATAAAACCTAAAATATTTACAAACAAAGGTTAAAAAAACATGAATTTAATGTAGTAAACTTGACTTTTGTATTGATTTTGCTTCACACTGTTGCAGATAACAAATTCCTGGAATTTACTCACTAGTATGTACCAATTCGTACAACCACAAACAAACAACCCTAACTACACTGCAGGT
>CAZIHN010000049.1:0-1253 GCA_964538845.1 uncultured Nitrosopumilaceae archaeon
CCTGTGGACCCACTCTTTTAGCGGTCTTAAAATTGGATTCGTCATTTTAGATGTTATAATTATCTATCAATTTGATTTAGCTCAAATTCAAAAATACTTTATTTCAACTCTGAAAGATAATCAATTTTAAATTTCGATATTATACGTCGGGGTTTTGTAACACATACCATGTATGCTGTGCCTTTTATGGTTGGTGTATTTGTGTTTAAATCAATTAATCCGACTTTTTCCATTTCCAACAAATTGCGATTTAAATGATTGCGTGATATACTACAACGTTTACAAAGAATATTTTTCTTTACTCTTCCTCCATTGTGCTTTTTTTCCAATCTTGCAGCTAACAAAATCTCAGAGTATGTCTCCATCCGGTTTATTTTGTTTTTGTCATGCATTTAAGCCTCGTAAAACAATGTTCATAAGTTACCATCACGAATTAAGGTTGTGCACTATGATACGCTCCTGCAAGGCATTTTAGAATTTCAATTTGGAGAGGGCAATATTTGTTTGGCAGAATCTTTGTGATAAATTGTAAAGACAAAAATATCATCTTATTTTATAACTTTTTGCTATACTTATTATGGGGAGCGTCAAGGAGAGTTACACTTAAACCGTTGATTTTCAAGAGAATTCGATATTATAATTTAGAAGTGAAAATATGGCTAACCATCATCTAAACAGACGCAATAGACTAGAAATCTTTTACGATTTATTGACTGCGATTAAATCGGAATCAGAACGAAATGGTAATGTGAAACCTACTAGAGTACAACATAAATCAAACATGTCTTATGATAAAATGACAATCCATTTCAAGGAGATGGAAAATTTTGGACTGATTACTAAAAAGAATGGTGGTCCAAAGATTACAGAGAAGGGTCAAAATTATCTCTTAGAATACATAGAAATAGATGAAGTGGTCAGAGAAATAGAAAAAAAGTATTTTATGAGCAAAAATCACACCTAAACCAGAATTAAGCCAATTATTTCAATCAAAATTTCAGATTTGTCAAAAAAAAAAAACCAAATTCTCGTAATTAGAGCAGCATTAGTTGAATTATGATTTTTTGAATTATCGACATTAAAGGAAGTGCCATGGTGAGTTATCCTTTTAGAGTCTCCAATCATATATCATCATGCGCAAACTTTTATGCAGACCTATGAATTTTTCTCAGGGACTATTTACGCCAGGAACTCTCAGTGAATTTTTCTCAGGGACTATTTACGCCAGGAACTCTCAGTGAATTTTTCTCAGG
>CAZIHN010000049.1:1353-10147 GCA_964538845.1 uncultured Nitrosopumilaceae archaeon
GAATTTTTCTCAGGGACTATTTACGCCAGGAACTCTCAGTGAATTTTTCTCAGGGGTTATTTACGCTAGTAGCTCCGGTAAAAATGATTTTTTGTAGTAGAGGTCCTTTGCAGTAGGATACTGATAAAATTGAGTTATTCTAACAGGCGTAATAGAATAGAGTTATTTTATGATCTATTATCTGCAATACATCATGAAGCTGAGCAAGATGGTAATGTGAAACCAACTAGAGTACAGTATAGATCTAACATGTCATATGACAAGATGACTCGCTATCTAATTAAGATGGAAAATTTTGGATTAATTTCTAGAAAGAATGGTGGTCCAAAGATTACAGAGAAGGGTCAAAATTATCTTTTAGAATATCAAGAAATAAGTAATATGGTATCAGTAATAGAAAAAAAATATTTTAATGAATAACTATATAGAAATTAAATTATAAAATCAAAGCAAAAATCAAAAAAACTCTAAAATATGAACATTGTTTATATATTTTATCACAAAAGAACTTTCCTTAATGAGTAATTACTAAAGAGAATAAACGCCATAAAGTAATGATGGGAAAAAAAATGTACTTTCGGTTAGGGTAAGTGATAGTATAAAAGAAGATATTCAAATCGAAAGTGAGATGAATGGTTCAACTCTTAATACTTTGATGAGTCAGATCGTTACAAAGCACATCCGTTGGGATCGATTTGCAGAAGATATTGGATTTGTATTTCTCACAAAACAATGTGTAAGATCAATCCTTGAACATGTCGACGATAAAGTAATACGTGATATCGCAACTACTACTTGTCGTGCTGCTATGCGAGATGCAGTTATTTTTATCAAAGGTAGAGAGAGTTTAGATAATTTTTTGGAAGTAATTGATTTATGGTTCAATGCTTCTCATATTCCATTCAGACACATTACAGTCAGGGGAGAAAATAGGTATGTAATTCAACATGATTTTGGTAGAAAATGGTCACTTTACATTGTATCAGTCATTAACTCATTATCCACAGAGATGGGATTTAAGATGAAAAATCAAAAAATTAATGATCATAGTGCATTTTTTGATATATTAGTTAGTCGTTGATATCTAAATGATAATTATACTAGAATGGAGTTCTCTCATAATGTCATAAATCTTCAACTATAACACTTCCTAAATTACAAAGCTGAAATTTTTTAGCTTTCAAAATACTTTCATTCTGTCAATCAATATCTAGGTAAATTTAGAAACCACTGTATGACTGATTCCGTTCTCTACATTATGAAGCTGGGCACCTGCTCCACTTTTAATCTCATTTGTAGCCTTGTTTTCCAATTGATGGATTATTGGGTTTGATTCAATTGTGTGGTAACCGGCTAGTGCAGCCTTGAAAGTTCCACCTAATCCCAAACCTAAGAACACTAGTACTATGAAGACAAATCCAATTAATTTCAATAACATAGTGTCATCGCCGATTTCAAAGATACTAAACTAGGAGCAACGATTTATACATCGCGTAGCTTTGTATCTTCTTGAATAAGTTACAAGAAATACGAATATTGCAAGAAATTAATGTGTTGGATTTTGCAACACTGAAAGTAATTGGCTTAGTCCGCTAATGTTTCCTAAACCATATCCTATTATCTTTTCTAAAACCTGTTGTTGTGTTAATTTTAATGAGGATTTTGCAAAACTAATGAGCCAGGTTTTTGTTTTTCCATTATTGAGCTTTTGTGCAATTTTCTCCGCATTTGCATCATTACTTAAAAGATCCAAAACTGGTTTTAACATCCTTTTAGTATAGATTATCCCATTGGCGGTAATGTCATAAAGACAAGATAAATCAGCATCTGGAGCCTGTTCCAAGGAAAACTGGGAGCGCTTTTGGATTAATTCCATTTTTTCTAGTCTTGTTAAACCCTCGACTACATCTTTTTTTTGAAAATTATCTGTCATAGCGGTAATACAACATGATTTTAGTATCTGCAAACCAGTACTGCCGTTTTGAGATTCATGTAGATGTAAAAGGGCCCATCTTTGAAAAGATGTTAACAAACCTGACGATTCTACATATATCATGAATACTTTTATTGTCTTTTTTACTTAATAATCATGATCATAAGCCAAGCATTCACCAAAGTTTTACATCACATAACATATTCCGTAGTCAAATGAAAGTCAATCTTGGCATCAAATTAAAAAATGAGAATTTATCAAACTCTCTATCTAATTTTAGATTAAATTTTTGTATCCTAAAGGCATATAGAAAAATCTGTGGAAACTTAGAATCCTCTCAATCCTACTGGCCTGCACAATTCTGGATGAGCCCTAAGGTAAGAAATTTTGTCAAGCATAACCTGTTTATCTTCAGGAAAAGTCCCACCTATAGGATACGCATTTGATCCATGATTTGCCCGAAAGACTACATTACTTTTTGGATCCATCTGAGTTACCAAGCTCTCCAATTCGTCTAGTGCTTCGAAATCATCAATAAAATTGAAAGGTTCTTTGAATTTTGTTAGAAATTCATCACGTATTCCATCTTCGAGATGTAGTGTAAGAGCTCCAACATAATGAGGAGCAGTTGCGCTTAAGACTCTGGCAGTTTCGTCAATGTGTTGTTTAGAGTAGGTCTTACCGCCTAGTCCAAGTATTACCATACATGAAATTGTAAATCCTGCATCCTTTGCCTTTTGACATGATTTTATAATAGTCTGACCTGTAGCTCCTTTGGTAACTTTCTTGAGAATAATGTCTGAGCCACTCTCAATTCCGATGTAAAACATTGTGAGTCCAGCTTTGTACAACTTGATTAAATCGTCACTAGATTTTTTGAGAATATTTTGTGGCATGGCATAGCAAGAAATACGTTCAAAATTTGGGAATTTTTCTCGAAGATAATCTAGAATCTGGACCATCCTGTCAGTAGACAAGTTAAGCGCGTCACCATCGGCAAGGAAAATTCGCCTTGAATCACTCATATGTTTTGAAGCAAGATCGATTTCTGTCTTTATTTCATCCCAAGGTCTCTCATAGTAATCTTTAGTTCTGTACATGTTACAATATGAGCATTGGTTGAAGGAACAACCCAATGTGACTTGAAAAATTAATGAATTTGCTTCTGATGGAGGTCGGTATAAAGGATAATCATAATTTAGCATAAACCATAATTTGCGTAATCCACTTATCAGTTATTCGGTTTAATGGTGGAATTTTAAGATGAGTCAGAATGATCTATTAATCGAGGCATGTACAGGAAAATATAATGAATGGTGATCCACAAGTAAAACGCCTATTATATTTTGTATTTGCTGGTTCAAAAGGTGGAATTAATCGACTCAAGCTAATTTCTCTAATTAGGGAAAAACCACTTAATGCAAATCAACTTGCAAAAGAAATGGATCTTGATTATAAAGCAATACAACATCATATTGGAGTACTTGAAAAGAATAATTTGATAACACGAATAGGTGAAAAGTATGGAGCCACTTTTTTCATTTCTACATTTTTAGAGATTAATTTGGACGCATTAAATGAGATAGTAGCAAAATTGAAAAAAAGTAATTAGTCAAGCACAAACGCTATCTTAAGAAGAAGCCTCATTGTATGGTTATGCAATTATGATACTAAACGTATTCGTTGACGGCTCGGGAGGTCTAGATGCTGGTTTTGGGTTTTTTGTCAAGGAGACAGGAGAATCATTTTACAAAAAGGAATCCAATATTACCAATAATCAAGCCGAATACATGGCCATAATTTCAGTCCTAAAAAAATTCCTTGGTTCCTCAGATGAGCTAGTAATTCATAGTGACTCTAAGAATACGGTGTCTCAGTTAAACCATGAATTTGCCATAAATAATACTCAATTGAGGATTTTAGCTAGGGAGGCATGGGAACTCATAGCCAAATTTCCTACCTTGAAGATAACCTGGATTCCAAGAAATCAGAATCTAGCTGGAAAGATGCTTGGTAGTTAGTGAGGTGTTGAATAGGCAGTATGGTTTGCCTGTTAACAATAAGATTATTATACAAAATCTATTTGAAAGCATCTAAGTAAAGTAAAAATGAGCGAATCTATTTTTCTGTCTCCGAAATCCATAGCTATCATAGGAGCTTCTGACAAAGAAGGAAGCGTTGGACGTGCAATTACTTCTAATATTATGAAGGGATATACAGGAAAAATCCTTCCAATTAGTCCAAAAAGAGAGACTGTATTTGATAAAAAGGCCTACAAGACCGTTTTGGATGTTCAGGAAGAAATTGATCTTGCTGTTATTGTAACAAAAAATGACATAGTTCCTTCAGTTTTGGAGGAGTGTGGCAAAAAGGGAATAAAAGGTGCCATTGTAATCACAGCTGGTTTTAAAGAAGTCAACGAAGAAGGAGCAAAGCTTGAGAAGAGACTTGCAGAGATCTCAAAACAATACAACCTCAGAATTATTGGACCAAATTGTCTTGGTGTGATGAATCTAGCTCCTCAGACAATGATGAATTCGACATTTCTTAAAGTAACTCCAAAGTCTGGAGGAATTGCCCTAGTTTCACAAAGTGGCGCCATATGTGCAGCACTTGTAGAAGATGCAAGTGCTCAAGGCATAGGATTTTCTTCTGTAATTAGTATGGGAAATAAGGTAGATCTCAATGAAGTTGACATTCTTCAAATGCTTTCTGAACATGAACAGACCAAGGTAATCGTTATGTACCTTGAAGATATGACTAATGGAAGAGAATTTTTAAGAATTTGCAAGCAGATTACAAAATTAAATAGTACAAAAAAACCTGTCATTGTACTAAAATCCGGTAGAAGTCCAGAAGGTGCAAAAGCAGCCATGTCTCATACAGGTGCACTAATGGGCTCTGATGAAATTTATGATGCTCTCTTAACCCAGTCCGGCGCAATTAGAGTTGATACCATGGAGGAACTATTCGATTATGCTACAGCCTTTTCAAAACAACCATTGCCAATGAAGGGAGACTTGGTTATAGTGTCAAATGCAGGAGGTCCTGCGATAATTTCTACTGATGCATGCTCAAAAATGGGAATCAAGATGGCATCAATAGAAGATGTCAGGGCCCAGATCAATGCGGTTATTCCTCCTTGGGGAACTTCGAGAAATCCAGTTGACATTGTGGGCGATGCAGATTTCAATAGATTTGATCATGTATTGAATCTGGTCCTAGCTCATCCAAATGTCGGCTCAGTCATTACCATGTGCACTCCTTCTGCAACACTTGACTACAACAAACTTGCAGAAGTAATAGTGAACTCTTCAAAAAAATACGGCAAGACTATGCTTGCAAGTTTGATGGGTCTTGATGAGGGAATACAAAATAGAGAAATTTTGTCTCAGGGCGGAGTTCCATATTATAATTATGCAGAGGGAGCAATTAGGGCACTTAAAGCAATGCTGAGATTTTCCCAGTGGTCTCACTCCAAAGAAGGAAAGGTATCACAATTCAAAGTAAACAAGAAGAAAGTAGAACAAATTTTTAAAAGAGTTCGGTCCGATGGAAGAACAAACTTATTGGAAGAGGAGGGCCAAGAGGTTCTGCGTTCTTACGGTTTTCCAATACCCAAAAGCATTCTAGCTACAAAGGAGAAGGAAGCAGTCCAAGCTGCAAAAAAAATTAGATATCCAGTAGTTATGAAAATTGCCTCTCCGCAGATTATTCACAAGTCTGACGCAGGAGGAGTAAAGGTTGGTCTAAAAACTCCATTGGAAGTAAGAAAGGCTTTCAAAGAAATAATCAAAAATGCAAAGAAATACAACAAGAAAGCCGTCATTAAAGGTGTTCTAGTTCAAGAGATGGTAAAGGGCGGTAAAGAGACTATTGTTGGCTCAAAGCAAGAACCAGGATTTGGGCCCGTTGTAATGTTTGGCATGGGTGGAATCTATGTTGAAGTGTTAAAGGATGTAACATTCAGAGTTGCACCTGTCACAAACTCTGAAGCTGATGAAATGATATCGTCCATTAAGACAAACAAATTGTTGCAAGGAACAAGAGGAGAAAAACCATCTGACATAAACAGACTTTCAGAATGCATTCAACGTCTATCGCAATTAGTGACTGATTTCCAGGAGATCAAAGAGCTTGACATGAATCCAGTTCTTGTATTTGAAAAGGGTAAAGGATGCAAAGTAGTTGATGTAAGAATTGGACTTGCATAAAGACCGCTGATTATTTTGTTATAATATTTATATTACTTCTCAAGGCTATAGCACATATGCCAATCAGGACGGGGAATGAGTATATTCAAAGTCTCAAAGGCAGAAAAATGAAAGTTTACCTTTTTGGTGAACTCGTAGAAGAGCCAGTAGACCATCCAATGATACGACCTTCAATAAATGCTGTAGCAGAGACATATGATCTTGCAGTAAGAGAGGGTGATCTTGCATCTGCTAAATCCTCAATTACCGGTCTTCAGGTTAACAGATTTTTACATATTGCAGAAAGTGCAGATGATTTGGTTAACCAAAACAAAATGCAAAGAAAACTTGGACAACTCACTGGTACCTGTTTTCAGCGTTGTGTTGGAATGGACGCATTAAATTCTTTATATTCTGTAACATATGAAATAGATGAAAAACACAAGACCAATTATCATAAGCGACTGGTCGAATTCATAAAGATGATTCAGCAAGAAAATATGGTCATAGGTGGTGCTATGACAGATCCTAAAGGAGATAGAAGCAGAGCTCCACATGAACAGGAGGATCCGGATTTATTTTTACATGTAGTGGAAAAAAATGAAAAAGGAATCATTGTGACAGGAGCCAAGGCTCATCAGACTGGTTGTATTAACTCACACTGGATATTATTCATGCCAACCATGAGATTACAAGAAGGAGATAGTGATTATGCTGTAGTAGGTGCAATACCAGCAGATGCTCCTGGAATTACATACATCTATGGTAGACAGTCATGTGATACGAGAAGTATGGAAGAAGGGGAGATTGATGCAGGAAACTCGAAATTTTCTGGTCAGGAGGCCTTGATTGTTTTTGATAAAGTATTTGTTCCATGGGATAAGGTGTTTATGTTTGGCGAATACGAATTTGCATCGATGCTTGTGGAGCGATTTACTTGTTATCATAGAAGAAGTTATGTCTGCAAGACAGGTTTGGGTGATGTCTTGATTGGTGCAGCTGCTTCAATAGCTGATTACAATGGTATTCCTAACGTTTCACACATTAGAGATAAACTTGTAGAGATGACTCACCTCAATGAAACAATATATGCCGCCGGTGTAGCCTCGTCTTACCAAGCTCATAAGACCAAATCTGGTGTTTGGCTAAATGACGATATGCTGGCTAATGTGTGTAAGCACAACGTTACCAGATACCCATATGAGATTGGAAGACTAGCACAAGATATAGCAGGTGGCCTTGTGGTTACACTTCCTTCTGAAAAAGATCTAAGAAATCCCACAACTGGTCCTATATTAAAAAAGTATCTAAAGGGACGAAAAGGAGTTAATGTCGAAGACAGGATACGAATATTGAGGCTTATTGAAAATATGACTTTGGGTAGAAATGCAGTAGGATACTTGACAGAATCAATGCATGGCGCAGGCTCTCCACAAGCTCAAAGAATTAACATTGCACGTCTAATGCAACTTGAATACAAAAAACAACTTGCTAAAAATCTTGCAAATGTAAAAGAAGACCTTGAACCCGAACCTGAACAATCAGAATATTTCCAAAGAGTATTCAAACTAAGCAAATAGAAGAAACTAAGAGATTATAGTTTTTTATCTGAATCTTTATCTATATTATCTTGAGAGTTTCTAGAACTATCAAACGATTTGGTTCCCAACTCGCTAGGATTCTTTGATTCTGATTGTTCACCAGGATTGTTTTGTGGTCTATTTTCAAACTTGCTTGAGTCATTTTTCAAGTAAGAGCTGTCATTATCATCAGAAACATCTTTCTCGGATTTACCTTTAGAACCTGAACTTGGTTTGCCGAATTGTTTTACCACCATGATTCCAACTATTACTGCAATAATTATGTAATTGATTGGAGGAGTAAGTATTCTGGTGACATAACCTATTTGGGGTATAACGTAAACTACTTTTCCAATATAATCTCCCTTTGTAATTGGAAAGTCTGTTCCAGGTATGGAACCGGGATTGGCGTCACCTTTGGTTCTTATTACAAGAGGATCTTTATTCAAAAACTCCGCAACCCTATGAACAATAACCTTGTCATGAGTGATAGGTCTATTGAATACTATGATATCACCAATTTTGAGGTGGTCAAAGGGATCATTTCCTTGCACGACAATAACATCAAAGATATTCAAATTTGGTATCATGCTTCCACTTGATACAACATAGAATGGATTTTCAGTTCCAAAAGCTACTCTAAGACCTATCCAGATTACAGCTATTCCTATCGCTATTATTACAATATCCTTTACTAGAGCTGATTTGCCAGAACGCTGTTTCAATTATGTTTTGTCTTTTATAGTCGTTAGATAAATCTTGCTTACCTTTGTTTGGACCTATTTCAATTTGTTGCCACAACTTTCACAGAATTTTGAGCTTTGGTTGTTTGTATATCCACATTTGATACATTTCAAATTTGTTTCTCCAACTTTATCTGCAAGTAAGACGATTTCTCCTATTTTCTTTACATCTTCCCACTTTATTGTAATCTCAGTTCCATCAATTCTGGTTATTACTAAAACGATACTGGATTGGTCTGGTTGGATACCGATTTCTCTTATCTGTCCTATTCTTCTTGCCTCGGAATCATATACCATCAAGCCTGTAATTGATAACCAAGAATTAGCTATAACGATATCGAAATT
>CAZIHN010000050.1:0-9235 GCA_964538845.1 uncultured Nitrosopumilaceae archaeon
CTCCTACCAAAGTAGCTAACAAGCCAGTCGGAGAGTATAAAAATCTATGCACATTATGCGATCGTAGTTTCTTTTGATAACAAATTTTTCAATAAATTCGACAAAACTAAGTAATATCTCTAATTCATTTCAAAGTGTGGTTTCATGGAATTCTAACCTTCGAAAATGATTGATATATGACAATAACTAGTTTTTGTTATGGTAAGCGTTGGAGAAAAGGCACCCCCTTTTACCTTGGTAGATACTGAACTGAAAATGAGAAGCTTAGATGAATTCAAAGGAAAAACTGTTGTTCTTTCATTTTTTGTGGCGGCAAGCTCTCCAGTTTGCACCAAAGAAATGTGCACCTTTAGAGACGAATGGAATGAGATATCAAGTCTTGGTGCGCAAGTAATTGGGATCAGCAATGATGGACCGTTTGCAAATAAGGCATTTGCTGAAGCTCATCATCTTAATTTTCCTGTTCTTGGAGACTATAAGAGTCAAACAATACGGGATTACGGCGTTCTCATGCCAGATTTGTTGCATGTTAAAGGATACGATGCTGCAAAGAGATCCATATTCATAGTGGATCAAAATGGAAAGATTGTTTACAAATGGATTTCAGACAATCCTTTGATAGAACCTAACTATCGTGAGATTATGGATTTCCTTAAAAAAGAAAGTTAATTCTCTTGATTTACTTGGAATAAATTTATTGAATCTCTGCCAAAACATCATTTTTTGCTACTGATGAACCCTGTTTCATTTTTATTGATTTTACTACACCGTCTTTGTGAGATTTGATTGAAACTTGCATTTTCATGGATTCTAATACACAAACTACCTCGCCTTTCTTAATACTAGCTCCTTCAGCTACATTTATTGATACAACTCTACCTGGAATCTGACTTTTGAGATTTATTTGAGAGTCTACTGCCGTGTTATCTCCAGAGTTTTTGAAAACGATCTTATCCATATCTGGACGTTTGTTAAATGTCAATTTTACTCCATCAATCACCAACGTTATTCTATTTGTATTATTTTCGAGATATTTCGCAACATGGTAGACAGTACCCAGCATAAATTCGATCTTGTCGTGAGTCATAGTTAGGATCTTGAGAGAATGTTCTTTTCCTTTAATTCTTACAATGAACTCATTACTACCAATTGACTTTACAATATCTCCATCTAGATTTTCTTCTGTATTCTCTAACTTGAATTTCATGTTAATGCCTATCCAATTGTGTTTTCCATCTAACACTGCGTTCTTTCTGTGGTTGTATTTTATTCTTAAGAAATTCGGAATGAATTAATGTTGCAGCCAACCCAGCATCAGATTTTTGTGATGCTTCTTCTTTTAAGTCATAGCGAAGTCTTTCAAGAATTTTGTATCTTTCAAGAAAATCAGTAGACAATTCACCATCATTGAATTCTTTGCTTGCCAAAATTGTCTTGTACAACGGTATTGAAGTTTCAACTCCTTCAATATAGAAATCTGATAATGCTATTGTCATTCTCTGCCTTGCCTCCTCAAAATTTTGTCCCCATGTGATAAGTTTGGCCATGAGCGAATCATAATAAGGTGAGACTGAACATCCTGGAAAAAGATAAGAATCCACTCTTACTCCTGGACCAGAGGGTATATTGACATCATGAATTCTTCCAGTAGATGGAGCAAAATCCAAAAATGTATCTTCTGCGTTGATTCTGCACTCTATTGCACATCCATTTACCTTGAGATCTTTTTGTTTGAAAGGAATAGCCTCTCCATTTGCAATGTCAATTTGTAATTTTACAAGATCAAGGCCTGATACCAACTCAGTAACGGGATGCTCAACCTGTAACCTCGCATTTATTTCAATAAAGTAGAAAGCTCCATCGTCTAATCTTAGAAATTCTGCAGTTCCAGCATTAAGATAATCCACAGCTTCTGCAGCTTTTACTGCAAGATTTCCTATTTCGTCACGAATCTTTTGATCGACAACTGGAGAGGGAGACATTTCGATTAATTTTTGATGCCTTCTTTGGATTGAACATTCTCTTTCAAAGATATGTACTGCATTACCATGTTTATCCCGGGCTAGTTGAAATTCAATATGCCTTATTTTTGGAAGAAACTTTTCAACAAATAGTGCTGACTTGCCAAAAGCTGCTTTCGATTCACCTGTTGCAAGTTCAAATGCCTGTCGTAACTCTTGTTCATTGTGGACTAGTCTAATCCCTCTACCACCTCCACCAAAAACTGATTTTAGAAGAACTGGGTAACCTATTTCGTGAGCAACACCTAATGCCTTTTCAACTTCATCTACAATTCCTGCACTACCAGGGACAGTAGGCACTTTGGCTTTTGCCATTGCTTCTTTGCACAACATCTTATCGCCACAAAGCCTCATTGATTTACCAGATGGACCTATGAAATTAATTTTTTTCTTCTCACAAAGATCTGCGAAGTCAGCATTTTCCGAAAGGAACCCATATCCAGGATGAATAGCATCAGCACCAATACTTACTGCTGTCTCAGTTATTTTTTCCATATTGAGATAGCTTTCTGCAGGGGATGCAGCACCAATATGATAAGATTCAGAAGCCATTTTAACATGTTTTGAATTTATATCATCATCAGAGTAAACAGCAACTGATTTTATTCCTAATGCGTTACATGCCTTTATAACACGGATGGCAATTTCCCCTCTATTTGCGATAAGAATTTTCTTAATCATATCTATTTACAGGTTAATGTTACCATGCTTTCTTGGAATCCTCTTTTCTCTCTTATTTGCCAAGACCTCTAAGGCACGTATTAATGCAGGCCTAGTTTCAGCAGGATCTATTACAGAATCAATAGTACCATATGATGCTGCTACGTAAGGATTAGCAAACTTTTCAGTAAAATTATCTATTAACTGTTTCTTGAATAATGCCGGATCTTTTGCTGACTCGATTTCTTTTCTATTCATAATTCTTACTGCTGCCTCAGAACCTAAAACAGCGATTTGTGCTGTGGGCCACGCATAATTCATATCGGTTCCTAAATTCTTGCTTGCCATTGCAATGTAAGCTCCTCCATAAGCCTTTCCTGTGATAATGGTTATCTTTGGAACAGTAGCCTCACAATATGCATACAGTAACTTGCTGCCATGACGTATGATTCCGGCATGTTCTTGTTGAGTTCCTGGCATATATCCAGGAGTATCAACTAATGTAATAATAGGAATATTATAACAATCGCAAAACCGGATGAACCTAGCTGCTTTATTTGAAGAGTCAATATCGAGTGCACCTGCCAATACCATCGGCTGATTTGCAACTATCCCTACTGTTCTTCCATTTAGTCTTCCAAAACCGATTATAACATTTGAAGCAAATAATTCATGTATCTCAAAAAAAATGTGGTTGTCAACAAATGAGTGAATGATTTCTTTCATATCGTAAGGCTGCAGAGGATTTTCTGGAATTATATTTATTAAGTTATTATCTAGCCTGTTTGGATCATCACCACTTTCAATGAGTGGGGGCTCTTCAGTGTTGTTTTGAGGTATAAATGACAAAAGTGTCTTGACTGTATCCATACATTGATATTCATTCTTTGCTACAAAGTGTGCTACTCCACTATTTTTTCCGTGTGACATTGCACCCCCTAGTTCATCAAATGATACTTCTTCTCCAAGAACTGTCTTTACAACCTCAGGACCTGTAACAAACATAGTTGCAAGTTTGTCAACCATTATTACAAAATCTGTCATAGCTGGAGAGTACACCGCACCTCCAGCTGATGGCCCTATACTAGCAGTAATTTGAGGAACCACTCCTGAAGCAAGCTGATTATGATAAAAGATACTTGCAAATCCATCGAGGCTAAGAATTCCTTCTTGAATTCTAGCTCCACCAGAATCTATTATTCCTATGATGGGACATCCCACCCTAACGGCATGATTCATAATCTTGGTAATTTTTTTTGCTCCCATCTCGCTTAGCGTTCCACCAAGAACTGTGAAATCATAGGCAAAAAGAAAAACTTGTCTTCCGTTTACAGTTCCATATCCTGTTATGACTCCGTCTCCAAAGAATTTCTTGTTCTGCATATCAAATTCATAATAATGGTGAGTTGCAAGAGAATCTACTTCGGTAAAACTTCCTTCATCGAGTAAAAGATCAATTCTTTCTCTTGCAGTAAGCTTACCTTTATCATGTTGAGCCTGAATTCTTTCCTCACCGCCACTTTGTTCTGACTGTCGTCGTTTATGTAAAAAATTTTTTATCTTTTCAGAATGCATGATTCGAAATAGAAGCGATTCTCAACCTATATTAATTTAATCAGTTTTTACTTCACGAACCCCGTCTCGCCCGCCTTTTGCGTTGCGGAATACGTTCATCCCTATGTGATAATTCTCCCATAAAGTTTCTAGGGCTTGTAGTTCTTCCTTGGCAAGATGTAATGTTTCCTTGTTTGGTTGAGATTGAGATTCTAATTTTGATATCAATTCTCTTTGCTCTTTTAGTAGCCCTTCAAGGCCAACTTCATAGTTTGATTCTCCGTGAAAAACTGGATCCATAGGTGTTATCTTTGTGTGGTATTCTACCATGATATCATCACTGCTGTATAGGTCAAATTTTAAGCTTTTATCTATATTTTGAGCTAATTTGGCTAGATTTATTCATCTTCAAAAAATTGGAGTGAAAATATACAATAATCAATATAGCTTATCTTTATTATTATTTTTCAGAACGGTCTTTGCCAATTGCATCATTAATTAATTTTGTTGCAGTTTCCTTATCGTCTACTTCAAATATTATTTTCTTATAAAGCTCATGATTTAGAGTTACGGTTATACATTTGTCAGGATGATGCATTTCAAAGAACATGAGACCGTCTCCTGTTAGATATCTTCCATCTTTTACAATTCCCGGAACACTTGTACCTCCTAGTCTCAAGTGTTGAAGGACAGCCCATGGAACTTTTTCATCAGACACCGAGACAACATGGTCTAATGGTATAGATATTATTTTTTTTATTGCCAAAATAATATCTATACCATTTATTTCAAATATTAGATTCTTTCCCTCAATTTTGATTTTTCCAGACATAATGCTACAGTTTGTACACACTTAATATGAATATTTAATGTTGTTTTGTAAAAAAAGATTTTTAGATCTATATTTTTGCTCATAGGGTATAAAGAATATTGTTCTCTTCCAGCTGCAAATAGATCTGAAAAGATTTTCATTTCTCAATTAATTGTCATCGATTTTATCTCCTACTTATTTTTTGTGAAACCATTTCAGAAGATTCAGTTATTTTGTTCCCGCTTAACTCAAAAAGATCTTTTAATATGACTACATAATATTTAGAGTTGGAAAGCGTTTGATTACAGATTCCTGATAATGCGAATATGCTGCTTTCGTATCAAGACATTTCTTGCATATACACATTTGAGAGACTAGTTCCAAGTCACAGTCCTCTGCAAATTCACAGATTGGACAACCAGCAGGACTTCCACAAATTATACATTTTAATTCTGTTCCTTTTGTACATTCTTGGTGTTTAACTCCTAATCCCTTAGACCAAAGAGCGATTTCATTTATTTCGATCTTCTTTTTACAAACTATACATGTACCAGGGAATTTCATAGGTATAGTTCTCCAACTCATTTTATCATAGTCATCTCCTTTTGTATGATCTCTGTATCAGCCTCGTTTGTTCCCATTTCAAGTGATTTATTTTTGATGCAAAATAGAAGATATGGAAAATAGAAAATAGAAAACGAACTACGAGAAACATGCATTTGTTTTGCTAACCTCCCGGTAAATTCTTTAATTGCCCTGCCATCCCATCGTATTCTGTTAAGAATAGCCCACGGAAGATTGTATTGAGAGAATCTTACTGCTATTCCTTCTTCGAATAGCTTTAACAATATACTATCCAAGTACCGTAATAGTCTCCATTCTTGTTTTCTTATAATCTTCCCAAATAACAAATCTGCTTCTGAAATGACATTCAACATTTTGGTTTGAATCTCTTTCGGAAGAGGACTGGTTAAAACACTAGAATAAAAGGCGTTTATCTTTTCTTGAGGATCAATTCGTAATGAATAGAGTATTAACCTCGCCTCTTCAATGGATTTAGCCTTGAAAAATGAATTAACCGAGTCTTCCAAATCCGTTGTTTCAAATGATCTATCCGATTGAAGTTCAAATCCACCCACCAAAGCTTGAGCAGAATTAAGCATTGATCTTATGTCGCCACTTGAATCTGCTATTAGTTTTATTATGCTACCAATCTTTATTCTTTCACCTTCTCGTCTAAGGATTTCTTCTAGAAATAATCTCATTAATCGTGGAGGAAGAGGTCTAAGTTTAACTGTAGTTGTAAATTTTTTTATGGTTTTCATCTTATCAGTATTCTCATAATTTGCTGCAAGAATTATTGGTACTGTAGGTTCTTTTAGAATGTCTACCAAAGCTTCAACTCCACCATAATCTGCCCTTCCATGGATTCCATCTACTTCATCAACAAATATCATTGGTTTTCCTAGTAAATTGGCATTACCCAGAACTGGATTGAGAATTTCTTGGATTCTACCTTTACTTCTTACATCACTCGCATTCATACTAACAAGATCATAACCAAACTGTCTTGCACCCAATAATGCCATAGTAGTTTTTCCGATGCCTGGTGGTCCCAATAGCAATATCGGTTTTGTTCCTTTAATCCATTTTCTAATCCACTTGACAAATGACTCCTTTGCTTCTTCATTTCCAATCATTTCGAGCAAATTTTTTGGCCGATATTTTTCAGACCACATCATTTTTGATTACCTTGGTAGATTTGATTCAAATTCCTTCCATGGTTGATTTTTTTCCAACTGGTTGAACCAGTACATATTATAGTGTTCCACTGTCAAAAATAAAAATTCAAGAAAATCCTTATGCGAGAAACTTTCGGGTAAAAGTTCAAGAGCTAATCTAGCTTCACTCAAATACAAATCACTTTTCTTCATTGTAAGTTCAAATCCTTTTCGTAAATCGCTGGTAAGAAGGGAATAGTAAAGAGGCCACGAAGGTACCTTAACAAATTTATTCTTTATGGAGTCCTCAATTTCATTTCCACATCCAACTGATTCTGCAGCTTTTGCCATTCCAAGATAGAATATTTCTCCAATGGGAAATCTTGATAAAGCCATATTTTTTCCCGCTGTGCCCATTACCGCTCTGTATTTCTTGTAACACTGAATCATTTCCTCCTCGGATATCCCTTTTGGGTTTTTTTTCAAACGATAGTCCACAAATTGCCCTATTCTTGCATCCTTGAAACCCCTCTCAAACTCTTCTAAAACCTCGTTGCCGCCTGTTGAAATTTTTTGTCTTGCCAATTTCAAGATGTAGGGATTCATAAGTTTGTAGTCGTCAAGAAACTCCAAATCTTCATCACGGTCAATAATTCTATCCATGGGTTCACTCAGATCAATTGCAATAATATGGCCATCTATGATATCTGTTTTTTCCTTATTGTCAATTATATCTCCAAAATATTGTGTGGATGCGTCAAAAAGAGCACTGAAAACTGGAAATGTCATTTTAACAAAATTAGAATTGAGTATTCGTGAGACTCTGTCAGTTAGAGTCCCGTAATCTTCCAGTCTTTTCCTTACTTCATTAATCTGTGATTTTTCAAGAATTATTTCCTTAGATCCGATTTCATTAGCAAACTGTTCCTGTGTTTCAAATGAATTTTTATCTGACTTTATTTCTCTTAACAGATCTTCGGCGAATCTCTTGGTAAATTTTGGAAACTCATTCTCAGCTTCTTTCTTATATCTGTCAAATAATCTATATCCTTTGCTTTTGAACAAAGCTTGTTTAATAATATCTTTTCCTGGTTTTGTCGAGACTAGGGCCTCCTTACTAAAAACTGATTCATCCTTACTGCTCACACATTGGCACAACTTTTTTGCTATTTATGCATTCAGCTGATATTACTTCAAATAAATTAGGAATAAAATGAAAAGAATCTGTGGAAGTAATCAAAATTCTGGAGGAAGCTGCAAAACGAGTACATAGAAATGTAAAAGATCTTGCTGGAACTAAAGAATCTGCTATAGACCATGGAAAAGGTGCTGGGGGTGATATTTCTCGACGAATTGATATCGTAGCAGAGAAGACTGTCCTAGATTACCTACGTGAATTAAATTTTGAATGTACAGTATTTGGAGAGGAATGCGGTTTAGTAGAATTATCACAAAATCCTAAGGGATTCATAATAATGGATGCCATAGATGGCTCTACCAACGCAGTAAGGGGATTGCCTTTTTTTTGTTGTTCTCTTGCTTACGCAAAAGAAAACAAGCTAAGCACTGTCACGGATGCAGTAATAATTGACCTACATAATGGGGATCTGTATTCGGCATCAAAGGGAAAAGGTGCATATATGAATGGAAAAAGAATCCAAGTTCAAAAAGAAAAACCTGTTTATTTTGTTATTGGCATTGACATTTCGGGAATTTCACCAGAAGTTCTTCCTAGGTTAAATTCAATTATATCTGCATCTAACCACATAAGGCATTTTGGAGCTGTTGCTCTAGAACTAGCAATTTTTGCAAGAGGATTAGTGGACGTATTTATTGACTTAAGAAACAAATTAAGAATAACTGATGTAGCAGCTGGATATCTAATTGCATTGGAAGCTGGTGGTTTTGTAGTTGGTGAAAATGGTATGCCACTTGATTCTAATCTTAATTACGAAAAGAGAATTTCTTTCATAGCTGCAGCGAATGAGGAAATGCTTTCGTATATTATGAAACAATTGGGATATCATGCAAACATATGAAATAAACTTCTATGTCATTTTTTGAAAAAATCAGTTAATTGTGAAACTAATTCAAATAGAGATTTAAGAATAACAGTAGATATAGCTTGACTTTTCTTTTAGAATAAGGTTATTTTTGATCCAAATTGATTTTTTGTTTCAAACACAAATAGTATAAATTTTAAATAAATTGTAAGCGCCCTTGGCGGGATTTGAACACGCGTCGAGGCCGTGACAGGGCCCCATTCTAGACCGGGCTTTACGAGGATTGGAATTAACCGCATCCCCACTATACTACAAGGGCGTTGCAATATTGTGGATAAAAATCTGAGTTTAAAGCTTTCTTTTCATCTGAAAATTTTGTAAAAGACTAAATTATACACGACTATGAACCATCGCTATGGGTTCGTAGCTCAGCCAGGTAGAGTACCGGACTTTTAATCCGGCTGT
>CAZIHN010000051.1:0-7777 GCA_964538845.1 uncultured Nitrosopumilaceae archaeon
ATCCAATATTTCCTTGCGTATCGTACCATGCTTCTTGCATCTCAAACATCCACCTACTAGGAAAAATAATTATAGCAAAGAAATTTCCGATATGATTGAAGGAAAATACTTTGCAATTATCAATGATATCAAATTGCTTGATTTCATCTAACAAAGATTTTGAGACTATATCATCTGTAGCTGTGATACTCCATCTTGTTGGAACAAGTTTCCTGTTTTTGCCAAACATTCCTATACTAAGGCACTTTTGAATCCTTGAAATCTCAATACCTCTGTTATACAATTCCAAGACAGAATCTTGGGCAAGCAAATCTCTATCGTAAAAAATTTTCTGTATGCTTTTATCAGGAGTAGAGTTTGAAAACTTGGCTGTTTTTACTTCGCCTATTGGCCCAAATGGCGCACTTTCCCTATCAATTGCAGTTACGGGAGAGGTTTTTTTAAAAAATTCTATCTCAGAATCGATTGGTTTTGAGGCCATTGCAAGTTCTTGGAGATTTTCAATATACTTTCCGTTAAAATTTTTCACAGGTACTGGTTGAATTCCACGAACCAAGCTTAAACGATAGTTTACAATCTCTTCCAGGCCTTTTCCCTGCCAACGTTCTGGAGAATCAAGAATCATAGTATTACCGTGCAATGGCGGAAGCATTGGGCCTACGGAAACCTTTGGGTATCCATAAGTGCCAACAAAAACAGATGGCGGGCTTGAACCGCTGATAAAATCTGAGGAGAACAAGTTTCCATATCTTGAAAGATATTCGTTCCAGCTAGCTTCAATTGATTTTCTAATATCTGACGCACTTCGTTTCATGAGATAAGATGCAAATTCTATCTAATAATAATAGCCAATCAAAGGTTTCAGGCTTGCAGTTAGATTCATGTACCATATTAGAACTAGAAAAGAAATGGCAGATTCAGAATCATTTGCTATTGAAAAAGGATACGGGGAGAAGGCTGTCCAGTGGATGAACGATCAAGCCAAGGTTTCTGATTGGAGATTTGAGGCTAGGCTCTATGATTATGAAATTGACACAAAAAACTTTGGTTCATTTGAGATGTACTCTTGGATTGGTGATCCCAAAGCTGCACGTGATTTGGTAATTAGAGCAAGCAAGAGATTTAAGATCAAAGTCATAGAGGGTGGCTACAAAACAAGACATCTAATCATAAAACTTGAACAAAATGAATTTGGTGTAGTGAGAAAGGCTGACAAGATAATTGGCAAAATAGAATTTTCATCCTCAAGACTTACTGGAAGTAAATGGAAAATAAAATTAGAAGAAAGAAAATAGAACTTATCGTTTTACTCTTGCAAGCATCTGAGCAACTCGCAATGGTTCAGGAATCGATCCTTGCAGAGTAAATGAATTTAACAAACTTTTTGTCTCTTCAATGAGACAACCTTCAATTCTAACATACAATTGATGGCCTGTATGAAGTGGAATTTTTGTCCGTTGTCCAAGCTTATGGTAATCATTTATCTTTAATTGGTACAAATCCGGAAAATGATACTTTATAGCATCCTCGATTCCTTTTGAATCTTCATACGTTACACCAATTATTGGAATTTGCAATTCATTCCAAATTTTTTTTATGTCTATAATGTTATACATAGAAATAATTAATCCAGAAATTAAAAGAAAGCTAATGTCATCTCTGCCTAAATTTGTATACATCTTCATTACAGACTCGGTAGCATCATTTCCTTCAACCGTAGTTTGACCAAATACAAAACCATCAATAATGAAATCTCTCCTCATCACTACACCGGCAAGTGTTGAAGTTTTATTTTCCTCTCGGAAACTTTCTGCTATAGCTAACCCGCGTAAACCTTTTTTCTCAAGATGAAGATGATTCATCTTGTTTCTTCCTGCTAACTTTTTGGTAAACTAACACTATAATTATCATAAAACCTGCTGTAATAGCGGACCACGAACCAAAGGCAATAAATTCATTAACATTCATGGGTTTAAGATAATAACCAAACTTTATGAATTATTATTTTAGTTAGTGATTCATTTCCCCAATAAATTATACTGTTCAAAATAGGCTCTTCCATACAATTGTGTCAATAAATCCAGTGCCTTCATAGTTTCAGAGGTTTTAGTCTCTTCAAGCTCAGCATCATTTTCTCTAGACAAACTATGATGAGAATAGATGGTATTTCCAAGAACATAGTTTTGAGACTCTGGATTTATCGACATTTTTAGTTTTTCTAATCTCATGTCAACAACCTTGCCGCTGCCATCCTCTAGTACTAGTGTTACAGTGTGGTCTCGTGTATCATAAACCCAGTATACTTTACCTGGAGAACTGCCAAATACTGACGATGTATCATGGATATGAGACAGAATTTGCGGTTTTGAAAAACCATCTCTTTGAATTGCTGCAGACATGGTAGCAAAGCTGTCATATTTTATTACACCGTCTGGAAGTGAGACAAGCTGGTCTGGCGAGGTTATTGCATCGTGGAACCTTACGTCTGTAGAATATAGATGATCATTCCATGCTTTTACAAGAAATGACATTTTATCGTATGATTTTGTTGGTGTAAATGAAAATTGAGTATACTGGAATTCGTCATTCGTATTAGATGATACCGAGCTATCAGACAAAAGGTGATTTGGATCATTGACTTCAGCGTCTTTTCCCTTCTCCCAGATTATGGAGGCAATACTGTTGGATGTGATCATGTCCATTCCTCTTGGGATCATATACAACCCCATGTGGACTAGGCCGTTGTTGTTGTAGGCCTCGAATGTTTTTAGCTTCATTGATACTGGCATGCCTTTTACCATTATCTGCTCTGGAACCTCTTGGTTGTATTTTGATGCATCAAATGTTTGGGTGTCGTTTTCTCCAAAAGTAATCGATAGGCCATCGTTGTAACTGAAAGCACCGGCACCAAAAGAGGGAGGAGAGACAACATACGAAGAACCTCCAACAGCGAAAAGCCCACTAATAAAATCAAGAACAAGTCCAGGACGAATAACCCCACCGCCTCCTCCACCTATTCCGGGTCCATCAAAACATAGCACAAACAACCAAGAACCACTGGTACTTCCGTCAAGATCTGCTTGGTCTACATCAAAAGAGATAGTTTTTGCGATCGGATCATTTGTTACTGTAAAAGGGTTTGAAACAGGAAAAAAGGTATGGAAAGGAGCGGCTGCGGGAGGAGAGACCCACAGACTAAGATTATTAGTTTGGCAAGCTGGATCGTTTGCATTGATACAGTGGAGTTGTGAATTTGCATATGACATTGTTACATGAAATATTACTCCAGAAGGATTTACCGATGCACCATCAGTGAGAGTCAGGTTGGCAACTTTTATTACAGTTGAAAATTGATTATTGTCTTCATCATCAGGTATAAGCTGTAAGTCACTCAATATTGCGTGTCCATCTCCACCGGAATTATCAAAGGTAACTTGCATTCGTGGAGAAAAAATAGGAGAGGGTGAATAAAATGCAAAAATCCTATCTCCTATAACTGCATGCAGTGAATTTCCCGAGCTTTGTCCGGAGGTGAATTTAAAGCTGCTAACAAATGAAGAAGATGAAGGATTAGTTTCGTTGAGTCTTAAATTGATCCCAACAGGATCATTTGTAGAATTAAGTTTAATGATGACAGAGCTTTGTGTGGAAGCTGACAGGCTAGCATAAGGGTCTGTCACACTTATTTTTCCAGAATCTCTTGGTAGGTAGCTTGATTTGTCAAGTGACAAAGAAACAGCCTTTGTAACATTACTTGTATCGGTTATATCTCGAAGGGAAACTGTATTTCCGGGATTTCCTGAGGGTATGAAACAACTTATTGTAGAAGGTTCAGAACCACTAGAGCAAACCAAGGCATTGGCAGAAGAAATTGAAAAACTAAACAGTGCTATTCCAACGATTAAGGATAAAACTGTCAAATAGCAATTCCGGCAGTTAGATTTTAAAAACGAAACCATATTTTATCATTCAAGTCACAAATAATTAAACTTCGTTTAGCTGATTTGTCTATTCATATCATGGATGGTATACTATCACTGTACCATTCAGGTTTGCAGGAACCACTAGATGTTGTGTATTATTGCCTTGAATGCCTGGCGAAGGAGGACCAATATATGCAGCAGTGGAATTTGTGACATCTATTCCTATTGTCACATGTTGATTCTGGGTTCCATGTGTATTTACTGGATAAGTTCCAGGAGTATGTATAGTCACATTGCCAGTTCCGTTTCCGCTGACATCTGCATCGGTGCCATTGAGTTCAACACTTCCTAGTGTCATATTTTCATACATAGGAACTGTTATTTCATTACTAAATTGTTCTGGATTTGCTCGAAGACCATCATAATATCCAATATTTTGTGTAAAGTTAAAGTACAATCCAGCCCAATCGTTCCAATCACGATATGCAGTAGTTTGAACTCCATTCCCCGAACAATCGGTGATGCCAAAGTTTTGGAAGTCTCTATTAGTAACAGTATCAGTAGTCGGTGACGATCCATCCCATTCTATACCAATTGCTCCCGTTCCTGAGGCAGTAGCTTGTCCCTCTCTCGTACTAGTACCTGAAGTTGCAGAATTGAAAAGAACGAAGGGTGCAAAAGAATTTGAACTAACCAAACCATTTGCTTCTACAGCATTATTTTCTTGTAATGGAGGCAAGCTGCCTTGAGAATAAGCTGGAATCCAGTGATCAGTAATGCTAAAATAAGTTTCAAACTGCCTAGAATATGACATCACACTAGGATAATTTGGTTTGCAATTATATGTTCCATCTGTAACTGAAGTTTTTGAACCGTCATCATTGTAAACATAGAATGGACCGCCGTGTCTTAGTCCTAGGTTATGTCCCAACTCATGCATGAAAGTTCCTTCATCTTTTTGAAGGGTATTTCCAAATCGTTGCAGTCCAATTACCATGTCGTTTCCACCCTTAGCCCAGCCCTCCGAAATACCAGAAGGTCCTGTATTGCAATCTATTATGCAATTAACATATAGTTCATAATGGAATGCCAATGCTTTGGCCTGTTGTAAAGTACTTGTAGCTGTTGGACTATTGAGCCAAACTGGATTGCTTAATGTCGACGTAGAGGCAAGAGTAGTAACAATATTACCAAGAGAAGCACTACTAACAGCACCTGCAGTTACAAACGGAACCTGGATTGTTACAGTCTGAGTAGTAGAAGTTCCTGTAGTTATAGAAGATGTAATTGGACCAAATGTTACTTGATTAATTCCTGTACCTACATTCCAAGTGCCTGTTGGAGTTACACTTGAGATTGTAGCAGTTCCCGAGGTGGAAAGAGTGACCTGATATTTTATGGTAATTGTTCCTTGCATTATTGGATTTGATGGTTGCGATGGAATACTTGCAGGGGTACTCAATTGCACACCAGATGTTGTTATCGTCCCACCGGTAATAGAGTTGGTTCCGCCAGAAAGTGAAGGACGTTCATTTACATCACCAAAATGAACTGCTTTTATAGAATCAAAATCATTTGTTTTGCTACTATCAAAATCAGTCCAAATATGAAGCGGCGATACGGTACCAATAGGGCTTTCAGATGTGTCGAAATGCAAATTGATTCCAGGATTGCATCGTGGAGGATTGCCACAGGGAAGAAGAGGAGGGATACCAATGTTGCTAAAGATTGTTGGAAGACCAGTAGGACCATATGCAGTTTGTGCAGAAGCAGGTAAGGCATTTTCGGAATCGACCTCCACGTAAATATCCTTTTGATTAACGTGCGCGCCGGGTAAGGTATATTGAAAGTGTGTGGTTCCTACGTCGTATTGAATCCCGTTAGTCTCCCACACGTCACACAATCCATCTCTGTCACTATCTGGCTCAGTTGTAGAGCACAAAGGCAAAGTTGCACTGCCACCAATGTCGAGGACTACTCCAGTTGTTTCAGAACCTCCAACTCCAAATGTTGGTTGATCAACATGATAATCTACTAGATTGCTATCTGCAGGAATATAGGCAAAATTTCCCGCAAAGTGTGCTTGAGCTTCAAAATTATTTCCATTGAGGAGAGGAACATCTGCAGAATTAAAAGAACCATCATAGATTTCCAAGGTTTGATAAGAATCACGTTTGATTGAATCAAATGTAGAATCAATCAAAGCACCAGAGTTAGTGTTTAAGCTTAGTGTCTTTATTTCTGAAAGCCCAATAGTATCTGCGCCATTATTTGAAACAATAGAATCAATAGTTATCGCTTTTATTCCTCCTTTAACATATGTTGTTTCCAAAGTTACAAAAGGACTTTGGCCCTTACTTGTCTTTTGATAATTTTGACCGTCGAATGGAATAACTGTGTAAGTAAAATCAGTTTGAATAGTGTCTTGGAGTATCATGCTGACACCAACATTTCCAGGTGGAAATGTAATTGAAGATCCTTTGTGCAGATTTATCAAATTAGAACCATAAGACGGAGTACATACACTCCCTATACATTGCGTCACAGTCATATTGAGAGGATCCGAAAATATTATTCCCTCAGTGGTACTGTTTGAAAGAGTTTGAGAGCCGTTCACACTAAAAGTAATTGGCATGTTATCAATGCCTACGTGATCATCTAAATCATAGAGAGATCCTGTTGCTGCTAAAGTAGTGTTTCCCACTGTATCATTAATAGGGTCTAGAATTAGCTGAGTATTATGAGGATTTGGTGTATAGCTGTAAGTATCCCTATACAATTCTCTGTTATTTAGATCTACCAAAGTCGCAATAATAGAATGAACCCCTCCGGCAGAAAATGTATGATCTACTGAAAAAGTAGATGATACCGGCAAAATTGTTTTTTGAGTATCATCCCCCCAATCTATTACTATCCGGTATTGAGGATCAAAATATAGAGCAGATCCACTAAATGTAACTGGTTGACCCCACTTTTGGCTTACAAGGGGCAGGATTAAATGAAGTGTAGGAATAGTGCTAGAAGTAGATTGCTGAGATTGGAACCATACATGATAAATCAGAATTCCTAAAATAATTAATGCAATTGCAAGTATTACTAGACAAATAATTATTAGCAATCTCATCCAAACACCCGGTGTTGATGGCTTTAACTAACTATTTATCATTTTCTGAGTTAAACCTTTTGAGTTTTAAAAACTTGCATGTTTTAAGGAATTCGATATATTTTTTCTTAGCACTATAAAAATCAAGTTAAAAATATTCAATCATCAATTTGCTTGACCAACTAAAACATCAAAGATTTGACATGTTAGGAAAAATGAACTTGGCAAATTTATAGCAAAATTAATCAAAAATATTTTAAAAAAATTCACTACTCTTGTTTTAGTTTAATTTCCTGAAAACTACTTGAAGTATCCCAACAATATTTAAAATAGTCAAGACACCATTCCTGAAAGACAGGATCTTTACTGTAAAACATTTCTCTAGGATCCACCTCTCCTTTTTTGGGAAACATTACACATGCTTCTTTTTCATTTAATATGGTAATGATTTGAACATTTTCTTTCATTTTTCTTTCAATCGAACCTTACTGAAAGTATTTTTTAAATCTAATTTTTTCTAGTTCTTGTTTTCTTTTTTTTTGATTAGTACGGGAACCACCGAAATTACGATACTTGCCCAAAACGACGCGCTTACGATTTATTGTAGGAATTTTAACAGAGTTTGATATGATCATTGAGACCTCTCTTGTCACCATCTCTATTGTTATGAAAAACGTGCCTGCCTTTTCTAGTACCTTGGCAGAATGATTTAATTTTTTTGCGGCATCGCTTGCCTTTGCTTGGACCTTGT
>CAZIHN010000051.1:7787-9002 GCA_964538845.1 uncultured Nitrosopumilaceae archaeon
CTTTCAATCGAACCTTCCTGAAAGTATTTTTTAAAGCCAAGTTTTTCTAGGGCTTGTTTTCTTTCTTTTGGAATTACTGCAGATTCGGAAAAAACCGAGTTTAGTTTAACACCCTTGCTAACCTTTTTAATCAATGGTTCTAAAAATTCGGTATCATAGGGAACTTCAACTAGAATATTGAAAATGTATTCATTTGCATTATGGTACATCTCCTTCCATTTTTCCATGACCTTGACAAATCCTTTGATGTGTTGACCTGATTCTAGAGCACCAATCCGTTGAAGGAATTTTTGTGGTAAATCTCCAAAATCATGATCCTCAAAGTATTTTTTATTTTTTAACAAAAAGGCAAGAGAGGGTAACTGGTTACAGATTATTTTGCCATAAGTTGTGATGGAATAGTCACCATCAGGTTCTTTAGAAATTAGGTTTGCTTTGACAAGGCGTCCAAAATTACGAAACACTTCAGGCACTGTTGCGTCAAGCTCTTTTGCAATTACTGCCACCTTTGATTTTTTGTCATAGAGTCGCAAGAGTATCCCAAGTCGTTGTTCACTTGAAATTTCTAAGAGATCAGAAGCAAATTTTTCATAATCGTAATTCACGCTGTATGGTTTTACAGCAATAGAATCTAAATCTTGCTCTAAGATTCCGGCCAATTTTGACCACAACTTGGGCAGATTCCTCGCAAACCTTGGTATTGATGAACGAACATTATGAAAGCCTTCTGAAAACCACATCCTTCACACTCAAGAAATCTAGATCGATGCACGAGAATCATTGAAGGTAACATTTGATATGAATACAGCTTTTAAGATCAGCTAAATAGTTACAACTTTGGAAAGTTGAAGATATCAGCAAAAAACTCATAATTTTATCATGGGATTTGAGTATATCCATGGAAGAGAAGAAACATATCGGGAAAGTTTTGAAAAAATAATAAAAAAACCATTAATTGATGAATCAAAAAAAGAACCAGAAATTAAGCAAGTCGATGAAATTACATTTGTTGACGGACATACAAATGGATGTATAGGATTAATAGACATTGTAAACTCGACAAAAATTACAGTAAAACTTGATCATCCTAAAATCCGTAAATTTTACACTATATTTCTAAATGATATGAGCTATATTGTAAGACAGTTTGGCGGAAAGGTAGCAAAAAACATAGGAGATAGTATTTTGTATTATTTCCCAGAAACTTTTGATACT
>CAZIHN010000052.1:0-8559 GCA_964538845.1 uncultured Nitrosopumilaceae archaeon
TTGGTGCTTTTTTTTTTCATTTGTAGAGTTTTTTGGATTATAGTTTATAGTTTGAATTGTGGAGGACTGGCCAGTAGTCGCTTTTCTTATCCTTGCTCTCCAACCTGTCTTTGAGACTAGTTCTGCCATGTTAAAGACTTCTTGGTTATTCAATAGCCATGGACGTTTTACTTCAATTATCATTTCCCCAATTGCGGTATCAAAGAATGTTCCCTTTAGATCTGCATCCTTTGGTAGCATCCCAGTAAGAATTTGTCTTGATTCTTCCTCGGTTTTTCTAATTGATTCTTCAGTTCTAACCACGATTCTTTTTTTGATAACATTGACCATGTTTGAGATGACTTCATTGTGTTCCATGAGATATCTAGGATTTTTTGTGTATATTGCAATCCGTGGTCCTTCGTAATCTATCTTGGTTACATCAGCTTCCTTTGGTATACTCTGAAGTATTGTTGCCATCATATTTTGGGCTGGAGACATTTCTCGTTGTGTCTGTTTTCTTTGCATTAAATCACTAAAGCGTAATAATTGCCTTCTTTTGCTCTTTAGTCAAGAGTCTATATCCCTGTTTGTCGATTATTGCGACATTAATTCCGTCACCAGTTCCAATGTTTCTTGTTATTGCAGCTTTTACTGCTCTTAGGGCAATTACTTTTCCTTCTTCTACAGTTAAACCATCTCGGTACTCATTTTCCAATAAACCATACGCCACAGGAGAACCACTTCCTGTAGTTGCAAATGTTTTTTTATCAAGTGATCCAAACATGTCGATATTGTAAAGGGACGAACCTTGCTTGTCATATCCTCCAACTAGGATATCAGCAATAAATGGATAGTATCTGTTTTGGAAAAATATTAGCGATGCAAGTTTTGCAATTGACTTTATTGGCAGATATTCTTGTTTCTCTATCCTATGTATGTTAGAGTGGTATCGTAACATGTCTGTCACATTTTGTGCATCTGCGACACCACCTGCTATAGTCATTCCTGCATGGTTGTCAATCCTTTGGATCTTCATTGTATTGTTATTTGCAATAAAATAACCTGCACTTGCTCTCATGTCTGCACATAATACCGTACCATCAGTACAGGCAATCCCTACTGTGGTGGTTCCATGATATGTGTGTTGTTCAATATATTCTGACAAATAACATTCTACCTAACTTGAGATACTTTTCAAATAAATTCACCTGTTTAAATAACTTTGTATTATCTGGGATATCGATAAATAACCAAGTTTCAAGTGAAAACCATGGCTTCTCACACAATGGAGCTACCACGGAAAATACTCATAGGTGAGAACAATATTAGTGATATAGGGAATTTTTTAGAAAACCTTTCGGCTCCAAAAAAGGTATCACTAGTATCAGGTGACCAAGTTAGAAAAATAACAGGTAAGAAGGTTTCTTCATCACTTGCGTCTGCCAAGATAAAGTATGTCTGGCATCGTTGTACCAGCAATGATGTAGAGTCTACAAAAAAAACACTTGTTGATATCAAGAAGGACAAGAGTAATATGATAATTGGAATAGGAGGGGGAAGATCTGTTGATATTGCAAAGATGATTGCGTTTACATTAAAGATTCCATTTGTAAGTATACCGACATCTGCTTCACACGATGGAATCGCAAGTCCATTTGTTTCCTTACGAGGAGACAAACCATATTCTATTATTGCCACTGCCCCACTTGGAGTCTTTGTAGATATTGCCATTTTAAAAAAAGCCCCCAGAAGGCTTTTAGCTAGCGGCTGCGGAGACTTGATGGCAAAGATTACCGCGGTTAGAGACTGGGAGCTTGCTCGAGACAATGTAGGAGAATATTTTGGTACCTATGCAGCAAATTTGGCGTCTATGAGTGCAAAGATTGTAATTGATAATTCAAAAAAATTTAAGAAAGAACCAGACGTGAGAATGATTGTGGAAGCCTTGATAAGTTCAGGTGTTGCTGCGTGTATTGCCGGAAGTAGTAGGCCATGCTCTGGTGCTGAGCATTTATTTTCACATGCAGTTGATTATCTCAAGTCAGGTGTTGGTCTTCATGGAGAAAAATGTGGAATAGGAGCCATACTTGTAGCAAAACTTCAAGGTCAGGATTGGAAGAAAATAATTCGAATGTTAAAAGATGTTGGAGCACCAACTAGAGCCAAAGAAATTGGGCTTCACTCTGATATTCTTGCAAAGGCATTGACTATAGCCCAGTCACTAAGACCTGAAAGATACACGATTCTAAGTGAGGTAAAAATGAATGAATCAAAGGCAATTGAGCTTGCAAAAAGTACTGGCGTGCTATAAGGCTAGGCTGCTTTAGGTTCTACAGGCTTTTGTTCAAGTGGTTTTTGATCTGCAGTTTTTTCTTGAGGCTTTTCTTGTTTTGGCTTGCTGTATACTTCAATAAAGTTGACCTTGTCTAATTTTTCTACAAACTTGAAGACTTCATTTGCTATAGCACGTTTGACAATCTGGAGACCTTCCATCATTAAAGCTTCGTCGGGGATGGTTACATCGACTTGTGTTCCCTTTATCTCAAATTTGAGTTTTGATTCATCAATTGGGAATCTTCGTTTGAGTAATCCCATTATCTTATCTTGATCGGTATCAAGTGATTTGAGAACATTTAGATCGTAAATGATTGTTCTTCCAGCATATCTGTGATTAAAATCAACTTGAACCCTGCCCGATCCAATAAATCTTATAATTCCAGTTCTATCATCAAGGTCAATAGTATCACCAACTGAGACCTTTTCTGCATCATCCCCCAATTTCCTTAGAGGGATCATACGAACCTTTGAAGAGTCTCTTACTCCAAAACCTTTCTCAGGAGGAACTTCAACTGTGAGCTTGTCACCAGCATTTGCATTTGCAAGTGCGTCATCTAGTCCCTTTAATACCCACGAATCTCCAACTGAAATTAGTCTTGGTTGATACTTGATATTTGCATCATGAATTGAATTTGATTTAGCATCAGCTTCTCGTGTGGTTTCGAATATTTCATTTGTGTCCTTGACCTTTGCAGTATAATCTACCAGAATCAAGGTCCCTTTTTGGAAAGCCAACGTCATCGATCGTTAAAGTTCCTAATATTAAGTTTAAAAGATAGTGGAGAATTAGTGGATAACCATAATTCAATATTCAAGTAAAAACAATGTCAAGTAATTGTGCTAGAATAGAAGAATTTGGATTTACAAATAAGACATTGATTGGAGTGATGATTATTGGTTCTCTCATTAGTCTTGTTTTATTCTCAGAATATGATTAACTATTGATAGCAAGTGACTTGCATGCAGATCCAATAGATCTCAGATACCTGTCTCAGATTACACAGAACCAAAATGAAACCCTTTTATAATTAGTACCGTAAAATACCGTACCCATGAGTCAAGTTAGATTACAACAATATTGTTCAAATTGCCAAACACTGCTTGAGATAGAATCGCCATCTCATATAGAACCGTGTCCCACTTGTGGCTTACTTTTATCAGAAACGTTGGAGAAAAGACCGAGAATACAACAAGTAAAAAAACCGATATTTCAACCAGCTTCTTCAATTCCAAGACTTACCTTTGATATTGAACAACTGGATTCGATTCTGCATTTCCTTACGATAAATCAAAAAATCTGCATTGCAGGCGTCCATACTCAAAAGATTATTGAGCGATTATGTGTGCGAGCCCAGCTATCAACAAGATATGGTGGTCTTGACAGCAAAGTATTACTAATTGATGGCGCAAACAGTTCCGATCTTTACCAGTGCATTGACTTTGCCCAGCAGTATGGACTGGAGGTAAAAAAAATATTAAACGGAATAATTTCTTGTCGCACATTTACATTGTATCAGCTTGCAAATTTTTTAGCTTTTGAACTTGAAAATGAAATAAAACTTTATGATGTGAAACTTGTCATCATAACTAACCTCCTTCATTATTTTACAAATGATCCTTATCTTGACACAAAAGAAATGGAAAGAATTCTGAGTAAGATGATAAAATCGTTGGAAAAAATCAAAGACTGTTTACTTGTTGTTTCTCTGGATTCGAAAACCCAGTTTGATTATATAATTCAAAAATTATTTACAATAACAATCAAAATGGAATCAATTAATGGTGAATTACATCTCAATCTAAATAATGAAGAAAGACATCATTCTATAACCTTACGGAAAGAATGCTTGGAACAAATTAGGTGATTGTGATTCATGGGAAGAACAATTCCATCATTTCGCATCGCATTGTATCAGGAAGAGACAAGATGGAAAAATTTTCGTGGTGCACTTGAAAGAAAAGAAAGAAAGTCATTTGATGAAATGTTTGGAATTACCAGATTATACATTTCTGCATGCATGATGTCATGTAGGCCTTTGAGGATACAATCTATACTTATGGCCATAATTTTCCACCATTTCAAGCAAATTTTGTGCCTAAGGAGAAGACAAATTGAGTCTATTCCCCAAGGATGACCTTCTGGCAAAGGAAATCGAGACCTGGAGGTCGTTTGGGGAAACCCTGAGAGAAGAGGATAGAGAGTTATTTGATAAAATGATTGAACACTGTTACAGTTACTCCAAGGCAATAAATGCCAAAGGAGAGAAATATACTACAGAAGCATTGTTGATGTCGTTGGTCCTTAGCCAACATAAAATGATAGATTTTTTGCTAAAAAACAAAAAATGAACACAGGTTGGCTCTTTGACGTATACCCACTACAGGATAGAATAATTCTCTGGATTAAAAACGAAAAGACAACTAGGATTGAAAAAGAATGGACTCCTGCACTTTACGTTTCATCAGATAGCAAATCCAAGCTGGAGAATCTGTTAAAGAATCCAACAATACTTTCACTGATAAAAATTGCCCAGTGGGTAGACAAGATAGAAAAAGTTTCAGATCGTAAGACAACTCGAGTTTTAAAATTAACTGTAAAGAATTCGTTTAAGCTTGTTATGCTGGCAAAAGCAATTGAAGATCTCGATTCCTTTGGAGTTTACAGACTATACAATGCTGACATTCCACCAGAACAAACGTATCTGTATGAACACGATCTCTATCCCTTGGGAAAATATGAAATTTCTGACAAATGGAAAGGACTTTCAAATATTAAAGAAACAGATTACGAGTTGCCTGAATTTTCAAAAAGAAATCTTTGTGTCAACGCAAAAAATAAAGATAAACTTCCAACATTTGCAGACAAAATAAAATCCATTCAAGTTGGTGATATAATATTCCAGTCTGATTCGGAAGAAAAAATGATTCTTGATTGTGTGGATCTGATAAAAGAGATTGATCCAGATTACATCGTAACAAAAAACGGGGATTCATGGGATTTTCCCTTTCTTGCTCAGAGAGCAGCTGAGAACGGAATTGGTGATAAACTAGTTCTAGGACGAGAGAAAAACCAGCCTCTTTTGAGACCAAACCGAGAAGGAACGTCATATTTCTCATATGGGCAAATTTACTTCAAGCCGTCAGCAGTCAAATTGATGGGCAGAATACACATAGACCAGTCAAACTGCTTCATCTGGGAACACGAGCATTCCATTCAAGGAGTTTATGAGATTTCAAGAACATGTAGGCTACCTATTCAGACTGCTGCAAGGGCCTCGATTGGAAAATGCATGAGTTCTATTCAATTCTACAATGCGACAAAGAGAGATCTGCTGATTCCTTGGAAACCAATTGTCAGAGAAATTTCTAAAACAAGATTGAATTTGTTTGTAGGAGACAGAGGAGGGTTGATACTAGAACCCAGAGTTGGTGTGCACGAAAATGTTGGCGAAATTGATTTTGTGTCCATGTTTGGAAATATAATGCTCAAGAAAAATATTTCAGCAGAGACTATACACTGTGAATGTTGCCCGAATTCCGAAGACAGTGTACCAGAACTAGGCTATCACATTTGTAAAAATCAGGGAATAGTTCCCAAATCTTTAGAACTATTGTTATACAAACGGCAAAGGTATACCACATTGATTGAAACAACAAATGATCCAGATAAGCTCAATGTTTATCAAGAAAGAAAAGCTGCGCTGAAATGGATACTTGTCACATCATTTGGATATCTTGGATTTAACAATGCAAAATTTGGAAGAATAGATGCACATATGGCAGTCTGTGCGTTTGCAAGACAGTTATTGCTTCAGGCAATTAAAATCGCAGGAGAAAATCAATTCAAGGTTCTACACGGAATTGTCGATTCGTTATGGGTCTTTAAAAAAAATGCTACAAGGGATGATTACAACAGATTAAGAGAACAGATTGAACACAAGACAGAATTTGAACTCTCACTTGATGTCTACAACTGGATTGTATTTTTGCCATCAAAAGAAAACAAGATCGTTCCTGTTCCAAATAGATACTTTGGTGCAAAACAAGATGGCAAGCTAAAATTGCGCGGAATTGAGACAAGAAGACATGATACCCCTGAATTCTTTAATCAATGCCAGCATGATATTCTCAATTTGTTTGCCTCTTGTAGGAATTTGTCAGAGATAAAACAAGCTATGCCAGAAGCAAGACTAATTCAAGAAGAGTATAGAAAACGACTTTTTGATGGTAATGTTCCTATTGAAGATCTCACTTTTACGAACAAGGTAACAAGAGGAACCGGAGAACATAGAAGTAATACTATCCAAGCTGATGCTGTAAACCAGCTAAAATGGTCTGGCCGCTCAGTTGTTGCGGGCCAGAAGATTCGTTATGTAATTACTGATTATTCAAGAAAAATCTCAAAGCGCGTTGTACCAATCGAGCTTGCTCAAAAGTGCCGATATGATGCAAAAAGATATTCTGATCTACTAGATGAATGTTGCAAGTCTGTCATTGAACCGTTTGAAAATTAATTTGTTTTATAGTGCTTTTAGTTTCTCTTCAGCAACTTTGAGTGCTTCAGGATTGGTCTTGTATCCCATCATATCAAGAGTAGATGCGATTGCTGAGATTGTTCTCATGACATGATATCGATTTACTTCGCCCATGCATCCCACTCTGAATACTTTGCCTTTTAGTTCACCAAATCCACCGGCAACAAGGACTCGGAATTTCTCAGATAATGTACCTCTGAATGTCTTATCATCAAGTCCTTGAAGATAGTTTAATGCAATAACAACAGTGGAGCGTGCATCTTCTTTTGCAAATGGTGTCAAACCCATAGCACTAAGTCCACTGTATAATGCATCTGAACAAGTTCTATGTCTTTTTATTCTTTTTTCCATTGTCTCTTCTAGTATCATGTCAAGTGCTTCTCTGTATGCGTATAGTAACGGTATTGCAGGAGTAAATGGTGTCTCTTTGGTATCATCATAATATTTGAAGTACCTTGCCATGTTAAAGTAAAATGTTGGAGGTGGATTTGCAATCATGTGTTTTTTTGCTCTTGGGCTTACAGCAATTGGTGAGATTCCAGGTGGTGCAGCTAGAGCCTTTTGAGCACCAGTAACACAAACATCAATTCCCCACTTGTCCATGTGGAATTCTTCTCCACCTAGTATTGATACACCATCAACAACATAGAACGAGTCATTTCTAGAAGTAAGACTAGAGATCTTGTCAAGATATTTGACCATGGTACCAGTTGAGGTTTCATTCCAAACAACATAGAATGCCTTTACATCTTTGTTATTATCAAATGCCTCCTTTACTTGATCAAAACTTGCATTTTGACCAAATGGTGTTGTTAATCTAATTACAGTTGCACCGGCCCATTCTAACATGGTTGCAAGTCTGCTACTAAATTCTCCGTTTACTGGAATTATTACTTTGTCACCTTTTTTTATCATGTTAACTACTGAAGCTTCGACCGCTCCAGTACCTGATGCACTTAGTGCTACTACATCACCAGTTGTATCAAAAATTTTTTGGCTTTTTTCAATGGTATCGGTATATAGCTTGACAAAATCTTTACTTCTGTGATTTATCATGTGTGTAAACATTGATCGTGTTACTCTTTCTGGAACATTTGTAGGTCCGGGTAACATGACTAAGTATTCCAAATAAATCTCCATTCAATGGAACGAGGTAACCATTATTTATAATTAAAGAATCTTGGCAAGTCTGTCATGCGCATCAATTTTTAAAAGGACTTTTTTTGTTCCTTCAGGAACTAGATCTGACCAATTCTCTCCTGAAGATATCATCTCTCGTATCTTTGTGCCTGATATCATTTCCCGTTCGAGTAAAGGAACCTCGATGACCTCCTTTCCTCTCTTTTTGTATAATGAGATGGTAAAGTCCTCATTTGAAAAAACTACATCATACTTGGGAACAAAAGAATCTACTTGAAATGTCCATTTCTCGTGATCACCAGTATCAGGGATATAGTATATCTCAATTCTCTTCAACTTCTCAGAGTCAAGAGATGATAGAATCATCTCTTTTCGTTCATCTGCAGTAAACGGATTCCTTTTCTCATGGCTCTTATTTGAACTGCCAATTCCAATCCACAATTTTTCAACCCGTGATAATCCAAAATCTATTGCTGAAAGATGTCCTTTATGGAACGGTTGAAATCTACCTATCAAAAGACCATTCATTGTCGAGATCTTGTTACACTTGTTTAAAAAACCATCA
>CAZIHN010000053.1:0-7061 GCA_964538845.1 uncultured Nitrosopumilaceae archaeon
ATGATAATATAGCTCCAAGAACTGTTCAATCCATTCTCAAATGTTTGCCACTTTCAACTATTGTTCATGTCTGGGGTAAGGAGCTATATACAGATCCATTGCCAGTTGATGTAGATGCTGAGAATTCCAGGCCATCCGTAGACTTGATGGATGTTGCATTCTGGCCGCCCGGAAAGGCAATCTGTCTATTCTTTGGTCCTACTCCCATAAGCAAGAATGGGATGATAATTCCCTATTCTCCTGTGAATGTTATAGGCAAGATAAAGGAAACCGGTTCTGGATTCCTCAATGAAGATCTGGATGAGAAAAAGGTCACTATTCGAATATCATAAATCCTTTTACGCAAGTTTAACGTACTAGTTTCGTTGTGGAGCAAGTCCGAACTACGTTGTAAGGAGTGTAGTGCAACCTTTGTAGATAAAGAGCACCTTGAGAGACACAAGAAAAACATTCACAAGTAGAATTATACTATCTTGATTGTAATCAAGGAAACCACTGAATCAAGGATATACCCCTTGAATTCATTGCTTGAACTGGAAAAAATAATCCATGGTACTGGATTTATCTCCATGTATTTTCTGTCCGTCTCTGATGGATATGCAATCGATAAGGGATGCGAATGAAATATTCCAACCACATCAAGTGATTGTTTTTCAGCCAAGTCATAAGCCTTTATCAAATCCTCATTTGAAATTGAAAATGTGTCTGGAGAATTGTCAATGTTTTGTGTAAGAAATATTTTTTCTACGATTATCTTGCCAGTATTAATCTTGCCAAACAAAATTGCGCAAGATTCGTTAGGAATATTTTTTCTTGAATGACTCCTGAGCTCATCTGCTTGACTCTTTGAAAGAACTATCTCTATAATTGTCATCCTACAGTTACTTTTCCAGTCATCCAAGGATGAACTGTACAATAGTATGCTGTAGTTCCAATAGAATCAAATTTGTATTTGAATATATTTCCTGGCTTTATCAGCTGCGAATCAAAAGTTCCTGAAGGTCCTGCACTGGCATCACCACTTGTAACGGTATGTGAAGCACTATCACTATTTGACCATACAACTGTAGTCCCAGTTTTTACAGAGATATCTTGAGGATCGAAATACTTTTGTCCAGAAGCTTGTGTTGATGCGCCTTTTGCAATTGTTACGTTTGAAAATACAGGCTTTTCAGGAGCTGTTATAATTATTTTTCCCGACATGAATGGATGAACTGTACATACATAATCATATTCCTTGGTGTCAAGTTTTAATGTGTCAAGTCTAAATGTGTTTCCAGGCTTGATTAATCCACTATCAAAGATTGCTCCATCTGGTGCATTTGTAACAGTATGAGGAACCTTGTCATTGTTGGTCCACTCTATAGTGTCACCTTGTGGGACAGTGACTGTTGCAGGTTTAAAACTTGGATTTCCTTGAACCGATGCATTGTCAGGAATTTCAACGGCTATGATAGGTGCAGCAGGAGCTGCTGGTGAGGTAGCACTTGTCGCATTTGTGACATTCATGGGGTGAAGTGAGAATTGGGCGCCAGGACCAATAAAACCAAAAGTACTGTAAGAACCAATTCCAACTGCCATTGCTGCGATAAATATTATTGCAATAGGTTTGAAGTATTTTGGCATCTTCATTGAAGTAAATGCAATAACTATAGTTGGTATGAGAATTATCAATAAAACTCCAGTAAAGCTTGGTAGTGATGTAATTGTTGAATTTAAGCTCAAGGCATAAGCTGCAACTGAACCTGCTATCCCAAAGATCACAAGTGTAGTGGCCTTCGCTCTTCCGCTAGTAGATACACCTCCATTCAAAATTCCTGCTGCCAAGAAAACCATTCCAAAAAACATTGTAAGACCAGAAAGTGCCTGCATTCCAGTAAGGAAGGTGTTTGCAATGCCCATATATGACAAAATTACCCCTCCAAGACCTATAGCTGTAAGGCCCATTCCAGGCATCATGAGGTCCCAGTCGCTCATTTGTGGTAGTTCCAATAAGTGACATACTTAATTCTTTTGAACGTAAATGACTGTCTTCGAATAAATTAAATCACCATAAAGTCCGCAAAGACAGGTGGGATTAAAGGAAGTATTCGAAATATCCAAACCCAGGATTATAATTTTACTAGTAATTACGGCAGTAACTTCGATGTATGCTGCAAGTAAGTTGATCGGTCCTCCGCTAAATTATGTTAGTCTATTTCATATCATTATAGCAGGAACTTTATCTTCTGCAGGATCCAGTGCTTTGAACCACTATTATGATAGAGATATCGATCCTCTAATGAAGAGAACAAGTACAAGACCAATACCATCTGGGAGAATGTCTGCAAATAATGTTTTGATTTATGGACTAGCAGTAAGTGCCATTTCAGTAATTTATGCTTGGTTTACACTAAATCCTCTATCTACATTATTTATCGCCCTTGGAATATTTTTCTATGTCATTGTTTATACAGTATGGCTAAAACGAAACAATTCATCTAACATTGTAATCGGTGGATTTGCCGGAAGTTGTGCAGCGATGGCAGGATGGTCAGCAGCTACTGGTTCAATGGATATTCTTGGAGCTTTGGTAGGAACTCTGGTCTTTGTATGGACGCCTTCTCACTTTTGGTGTTTAGCCATGAAGATAAAAGATGATTATGCTGAAGCTCGAGTTCCGATGCTACCAGTACTAATTGGAATGCAAAGAACATCAAAGTATATTCTTGTCAACACATCGATACTTCTTCCATATTCTATTGCACTTGTTGCATTTGGATTGGGATACATCTATCTTGCAGTAGCTGCAATCTCAGGTGGTCTGATGTTGATTTATCATTATAAACTCACAAAAAACCCGACATCAGATTTTGCATGGAAGGCATACAAGGTTACTGCCCCCTATCTTACAATAATATTTGTGGGAATTGCAGCTGATGCCGCATTTCATTTTCCAATATTTAGATAACTATTCTTCTATACTTTCTTCTTCTTGTCCAACGCCGGGAAAGCCGGCCTCGTATTCTTTTTCTAATGTCTCTCTGTTCTGTCGTTCAATGTCATCTTCATCCTGTTCCTTTTCTGCAATCTCAATTCTGCGCTCGTCCTTTGTAAGCCAGCTCACTTTGATCAAGCCATAGATTTCAAGATTAAGCAATGTTTTGTTCAGCTCGTCTGTCGGGATGGAAATTCCTGCTTTGATCAAAGATTTTGATAAATCTGAATCTGTAAGAGAGCCTACATTTTTGATGGTTTCGTAAATTTGGTTACGTAATGGTATGGTCATATCTAACCGTAAAACACCTTGTCCATTGGTTTTGGTAGAGCATATGAAATATTGTCCTTAACGGAGTAATACCATTCTTCCACATTCTTTGTAATTGATGGTTTGACGTTCTTTAGCGCAGAGGCAAAGTCTCCGCTGTTAATTTTCGGAGAGTTGTTTCTCATTGCGTTTACGGCTGCCTCTCTACATACCGCAACAAGGTCTGCACCACTATATCCTTTGGTTGCAACAGCAATCTCTTTCAAATCGGTATCTCCAGAAAGTGGCATCTGTTTGGTAAGTAACCTGATTATCTCAAATCTTCCTTTTTCATCTGGCGGTGGGACAAAAATTATCAAGTCCAATCTTCCCGGCCTTATCAGAGAAGGATCAATTAGATCTGGTCTGTTTGATACTCCCAAGACTATAACACGAGATGCCCCGCCGTCTTCCATTTCTGTTAGGAGCTGACTGAGTAACCTCTCTCCAATCCCTCCGTCTTCAACAGATTTTGAACGAGCAAGAGAGTCGAGTTCATCAAATATTATAATACATGGTGATGATGTCTTTGCCTTTCTAAAAATTTCACGAATTGCTTTTTCTGATTCACCTACCCATTTTGACAAAATTTCTGGTCCACGTACAAGTATCATGTTTGCGCCACTCTCTGTTGCCAGAGCTCTTGCAAGCAATGTCTTTCCGCATCCTGGTGGTCCATAAAGGAGTGCCCCTTTTGGTGGTTTGATTCCCATCTTTTGGAACTTGGTTGGTTCTTTAATCGATGTAATCAAGTTATCATCTAGGATTCTCTTTGCATCATCTAGTCCTCCAACATCTTTCCACCAGACCTTTGGAATTTCAACATAGAATTCACGCATTGCAGTGGGAACAATCTCATGCATGGCATCGTAAAAGTCTTGAAGACTAATCTTCATGCTTTGCAAAACTTCGGGAGAAATCTTTTCTGTTTCATTATCTATTTCTGGTAAATATGTTCTCAGAGCTTTCATTGCAGCTTCTCTGCAAAGTGACTTGATGTCCGCTCCAGTATATCCGTGTAATTCTGCAGCTAGGGTCTTGAGGTCTACATCTGCAAGTGGCATGCCTCTTGTATGAATCTGCAAAATCTCTAATCTGCCATCTGCATTTGGAACAGAAATTTCTATTTCCCTGTCAAACCTTCCGGGTCTTCTCAACGCTGGGTCTACACTTTCTGGTCTGTTTGTAGCTCCAAGTACAATAACATTTCCTCGTTCGGTCAATCCGTCCATTAGGGCCAACAGCTGCGCTACTACTCTTTTTTCTACATCTCCATAAGCTTCTTCTCTTTTAGGAGCAATCGCATCAATCTCATCGATAAATATAACACTTGGAGCATTGTCTTTTGCCTCTTTGAAGATGTCCCTTAATCTTGCCTCTGTTTCACCATAATACTTGTTCATTATCTCAGGACCGTTAATTGAAAAAAAGTTTGCCTCAGATTCACTGGCAAGTACCTTTGCAATGAGAGTCTTGCCACAACCTGGCGGTCCATAAAGAAGTATTCCACTGTGCGGCTCTATGTTTAGCCTGCCAAAAACCTCGGGATGTTTTAATGGTAATTCTACAATCTCACGCATTCGTTTTGTCTGTGACTTTAATCCTCCTATCTCCTCAAAGGTAACACGTATCTTTTTGTCAACAGAAGTTTCTGAAAGAATTGTAAGTGCAGTACCGCGTTCGATTTTTACTACTGCCTTGGGAGCTATCTTGTGAATCTTGAAATCCATAGAATTTCCAAGAATCATTACCGATATCTCATCTCCTTCAGACAGTGGTAGACCCTTGAGTCTGTTCTTTACAAAATCCGTAAACTCCTTGTCAACTGTTACATTTCCATTGACAGGCATTAGTACAACACTCTTTGCTGGCTTGGCAGTTATCTTTCTTATGTTAACCAGATCATTAATTCCTACACCAACATTTTTCCTAGTCTGACCATCGATACGAATTACATCTGGAGACTTGTTGTCATCATCTGAGGGCCACACAATTGCACAACTTGATCTCTTTCCAACAATCTCTATCATGTCACCCGGCTCTACTTTGAGAAATCCCATTGCTTCTGTCTCTATTCTTGCCCTTCGCTTGCCGACATCTCTTTGTTTTGCTTCTCCGACACGCATTTGCAGGAGCTCGTCTTTTCTTACCAAAAAGACACCTACTTTACGTCAACAGAAGATCTGCTTAAACCCAGCACTTCAAACTCCCCTACTCCCTCGACTGAGCGAACTGTATTTTCAAGCGAATCCATCTGTCCTTCCTTATCATCTAGGTTAAACTCTGCATTTAAGAAATATAGTCCAAAAGCTAGAGGCTCTTTTGTATATTTTGATAGAGTAATGTTATCTTTTAGCATGGTACTAATTTTTTTGGCTACTGCATCAAGATCTATCTCTGTACCAGTAGGGAGGATTTTTGCCCTGAGCGAAAGTCGAGTCATTTTCTATGGTCCTTCAAAATTGCACGATCTGCACTTGTATGGTCTTGCAGCCTCTCTGCAACTTTCACATCTCCACAAAAGTTCAGAACCACAATTAGGACATTTAAATTTCACACACTTGTCATTGGGCATTATTGGTCTGTGACATGAGCTACAGACAGGTAATGCTATTGATGACGACATGACAAAAACACGAGTTTGTTCCGAATTTATACGTTGCTTATCAATTTCCATTTACGAAAATAATCTTCTCAATTCATTTCCAAGAATTGCTTGAACTGCCTTTACAGATCCTCTCACACCTAATAATTTTGCAACAGATGTGGTGTGAAAATCAAAGTCTCCTTCATGTGAGATCTCATCAAGTATTCTTGGAGTGACAGAATCAAATATTGATTCTATTGACTTGTTGTCAAGCCTTTCAAGTAACGATCTTGCAAGAAGCATATGTTCAAACTCTTTGCCAAACTTTTCATTCCATGCTTCTTGGTATTGTATAAGATCTGATTCTCTTCCAGATTTCAAATAATCAGAGATTGCATTTCCTGCAAGTATGCCGCCCATCCCGCAGGTGTAAATTCCTCCGGCAGTAGTGGGCTTGGACTGGCCAGCAGCATCACCAATTATTACAGTATTACCTGAAACAAAGTTCTTGATTGGTCCTTTAATCCAAATTGGAGCATATATTTTTCTTATAGCCGAATACTTGCCTTTTTTATTTAGAAAGTCTTCCATTACTGAAACAGCATTGATTCCTCTTCCCGCAACTCCTATTTTTGCCTCGTCTCTTCTTGTAGGTATTACCCATGCAAAAAATCCTGGATATTTTTCTGAATCAAGGTGCACCTCGATTCTTTCCTTGTCAATCCAGTCTGCATAGACTTCGTACTGGGCTGACTGGATTACACCTGTCCTGTCTTTTTGAATTATTGAAGAAACTCCTCTTGCATCTACTATAACTTTGCATTTTATCTCTCCGTTCGAAGTCTTGACACCGTCTGCAGTTATCTCTCTAAGTGAAGACCTGACTCTAATCTCGGCTCCATTTACTTGGGCCTGATGTGCAATTTGCTTATCAAACTCGAGTCTGTCCAAAACTATGACCTGCTGTGCCCTTGCATCTATTGTAAAATTTTTTCCTGAAGGTGATACAATCATGGCAGTTTTTATTTTGTTGTCAAGTGTTGCCCTAACCGGTATAATGCCAAGCTCGTCAATTCCAGAGACACTTACTACTCCGCCACAATGCTCAGGAGTACCGATTTCGTAATCTTCCTCTATCACTAGAACCTTGTGGCCTTTTTTTACCAACTCTCGTGCACACAAGAGTCC
>CAZIHN010000053.1:7071-7905 GCA_964538845.1 uncultured Nitrosopumilaceae archaeon
AAACTATAACATCATAATCAACAAATTCAGACTTTGATATAATTATTTAATTCAATTCGATTTGTGCTTAAATGACTATGATTGATTTTATTTCAAAAAGATTTTTTATAAAAAATTTGAGATTACCATTTACTAGGAATTATCCTTCCTTCACTCAATGCGCGTTCCATTGCCTTTTCTGCTTCTGCTTTGAGAACATTATGTTCTTGCTTTTCATCTTGTCTATTAAGCTGATTTGTAGCAAATTTTTTGAAACCATAATTTGTTTTTGGCTCCGGAGTACAATGTACAAGCAAACTTTGTTGTGATCCTACCTCTGTTCCATTCTTGTCAGCTATTACAAGTTTCACAGAATGGTTTATGGTGTCATACAACCAGTACACTTGACCACCTTGTGTTGAATCAAAGACCTCGTTTGTGCCATGGATATGAGCAAGTACTGTTGGTTTGTAGAATCCATCCTTTTCAATAGCGCCTTGTAAATCACTTAGATTGTTATACTGTATCACACCTGTTGGCAATTTCTTTTGGGCTGGTGCAGTAGGAAGATCATCGTGAACCCTAATGTCAGTAGAATACTTGTGATCATTCCATGCTCGTACAAGAAATGACATTTTTTCATATGATTTTAGGGGTACAAAAGAAAAGGTAGTGTATTGGTAATTCCCATCTGAGGTGGAATTCACTGAAGCCATAGAAAGTATATGATGTGGATCGATTACCTTTACAGGTAAGTTCTTATCATATTCGATGGCTGCAATACTATTTGGTGTAATCATGTCTTGCCCTCTTGGTATTAAGTATAATCCCATGTGGGTTACAGAAATTGGATTG